>JALYRA010000337.1 GCA_030855545.1 Actinomycetota bacterium
GTACGCGGCGAGACCCCCGGCGCCGATCCGCTTCGCGAGCTCGGGATCCGTGGCGAGCCGCCGCACAGCCGCGGCGAGCGCCTCCGGGTCGCCGACCCGAACGAGCAGCGCGCTCTCGCCGTCGCGCAGCAGTTCCCGCGCCGCGGGTGTGTCTGCCGTGACCAACGGCGTGCCGCACGCGAGTGCCTGAAAGGCCTTATTCGGGATCACGCGGGCCGCTTTGCCGGACGTGCCGAAGACGCCGAGCGAGCATCCAGCTCGCTGAATCTGCTCCGGCAGCTGTTCGTACTCGACCCACTCGACCCAATCCACGTTCGACGGCGGGTCTCGCATCAGCTCGTCCAGCTGGCCGCTGCCGACAACGCGGAAGGCGAGCTCCGGTGCAAGCCGCGCCGCCGCAAGAATCGTCTCTACGCCGTGCAGCGGGATCAGCTTGCCGACGAAAAGCGCATGAAAGTCCTGCTGCGGCTGCCAGCCCGGGCGGAAGAGCCGCTCCTCGGCACCGACGAAGCAGACGGCAAGCCGTTCAGCGGGGAGCTCGGCGAGCTCGGCGAGATAGCGTGCGTTCTGCTCCGTGTCGGCGACGACGAGGTCGGCTTGCCGCAACGCGAGCCGGTCGATCTGCCGCAACACACCGGCGGGAGCCGAGCCGGCGGCGAAGCGGCCACGGTCCTCGACGAGCGTCTCGTGGAGAGAGACGAGCGGGTTGAACAGCACCGGTCGGCCGCGCGCGATCCGCTTGGCGGCAGGCAGGTCGAACTGACCGGGGTAGCCGACGATGACCGCGTCGAAGCGCAGGCGGCGGTCGTCGAAGAGAAGACGTGTCTCGGCAATCCCGAGCTTCAACGCCGCGCCGAAACCGAGCGACCACTTGTGGCGCTGCCGCTCCCAGACGCTCGCGTGGCGCTCGATCACCTCGACGCCGGCGCCGCGGAGGCACGAGATCACCTGCGCGTTCCGCGGGTAGTCGCGCTCGTACGTGCCGAAGTACAGAACGCGCAAGCTCAGCGCAGGATCTCGTCCACGTGCTGCTCGCGGGCGCGGCTTCCGGTCCGCTCCTCGTGATGGCTTGCTACGAGCTCGCTGACGAGACCGAGCGACACGAGCTGGACGCCCACGACCACGAGCAGGACGCCGAGCGTGAGCAAGGGTCGATGCCCAATCGCCTCCCCTGTCAGCTTCAGCACCGTCAGATACGCGAGCAGAGCCGATCCGGCCGCCCCGAGCACTAGACCCAGCCCGCCGAAGAGATGCAGCGGCCTGTGCCGGTAGCGCCCCATAAAGGTGACGGTGAGCAGGTCGAGGAAGCCGCGCACGTAGCGCTCCATCCCGTAGCGCGAGCGGCCGTGCTCGCGCGGCCGGTGGTGCACGGGCAGCTCGGCGACGCGGAACCCGCGGTAGTGCGCCAGCACCGGGATGAACCGGTGCAGCTCGCCGTAGATCCTGAGGCCGTCGATGACCTCGGCGCGATAGGCCTTGAGACCGCAGTTGAGGTCGTGCAGCCGCAGGCCGGACAGCCGGCCGGTCACGGCGTTGAAGATCCGCGACGGGATGCGCCGCGTCAGCGGGTCGCGGCGCTTCGTCTTCCAGCCGGAGACGAGATCGAAGCCCTCGTCGAGCTTGGCGAGCAGACGCGGGATCTCGGCGGGGTCGTCCTGGAGGTCGCCGTCGATCGTGACGACGACGTCGCCCTCCGCCTCCTCGAATCCGGCCTGCAACGCGGCGGCCTTGCCGAAGTTCCGCCGGAGCCGCACGACGCGGACGTGCCCGTGCTTCGCGTGCAGCCGGGTGAGAGCAGCGAATGTCCCGTCGGTCGATCCGTCGTCGACGAACACGACCTCCCACGGCTGGCCGAGCGGGTCGAGAGCGGCTTCGATCTCCTCGCGGAGCAGCGCGACACTGCGCTCTTCGTCGTGCACCGGGACGATCACCGAGATCACGGCGTTAGCGTATGCGTCCGATGTCGGAGTTGCTGACAATCGAAGAAGCGCTGGCGCGAGTTCTTGCCAGGGTCCGGCCCCTCCCGGCCGAGAGGGTCCCAGTTACCCAAGCGGCGGGGCGGGTGCTCGCGGAGGACGTGGTCGCGCGCGTCGATCTGCCGCCGTTCCGGAGCTCGGCGATGGACGGCTACGCCGTGCGCGCCGAAGACACACCGGGCACGCTGCCGGTCGTCTTCCGGATCGCCGCCGGCATTCCCGCTGCCCGCCCGCTCGAATCCGGCGAGGCGATGGCGATCTCGACCGGCGGCGCGGTTCCCGAGGGCGCGGACACCGTCGTACAGATCGAGATCGTTGTCGAAAGAGACAACAGACTCGTCATCCCCGATCCGGCGAGCGCCGGCTCGAACGTCAGGCCGGTTGGAGGGGACGTGCAGAGGGGCGACTCTCTGCTCGCGGCGGGAACCTCGCTCGGCGCCGCCCAACTGGGCGCGCTCGCGGCAGCCGGGGTGGTGGACGTCGCGGCTGCGCGCCGGCCGAGGGTCACCGTGCTCAGCACCGGCACCGAGCTGCGCGCCCCCGGCGACGTCCTGGGTCCCGGTCAGATCTACGAGTCGAACGGGCCGATGCTCGCGGCCGCGTTCGCAGCGGCGGGCGCAGAGGTGCAGCTGATCGGACCGGTCGCCGACGACGAGGCGGAGCATCGCCGAGCTCTCGAGCAAGGTCTCGGCGCCGACGTGCTCGTCAGTTCGGGCGGCGTCTCAGTCGGCCCGCACGACCTCGTCCGCCGCATCCTGGCCCAGCTCGGGGTCGAGGAGCATTTCTGGGGGGTCAAGGTGCGCCCGGGCAAGCCGCTTGCCTTCGGCACCCGGGGCGACACGCTCGTCTTCGGGCTGCCCGGCAACCCGGTCTCGTCGCTCGTCGCCGTCGAGCTTTTTGTGAGGCCCGCCCTGCTCGCGCTCCAGGGGTCGGTCAGGCCGGGGCCGAACTACGAGTTCGCACGGCTTGCCACCGCGCTCCGACGGAACCCCGCGCGCGACGAGCTCGTGCGCGCCCGCAAGGCACGGGACGAGAACGGCACGCTGCTCGAGCCGCTCTCCGGCCAGGAATCGCACATGATCGCGCGCGCGGCCGCCGCCGATGCGTTGATCCTCGTTCCAGCCGGTTCGGGAGAGCTCGCGGCCGGCGAGCCGGCGCGCTACCTGCGTCTTTAGCCGAGCGCTTCGGCCGTAGCGTCGCGCTCGCGCGGCGTCATCCGGACGAGCTTCGCGTAGGCGATGATCCGCTGCGTCGCGAAGAAGCGCGGATGGCAGGCCTGCAGGGCAAGTTGCTCGTAGCCCTTCGATTTCAGCACCGACGTCTCGGTCGCGGCCACGATCCGGTGCCCCGTGATCGCGTACTCGAAGGTGCCGTAAGGCAGCTCGAGCGAAACCGTGTCGCCCTGTTTCAGCCGGTCGATCCGGGAGAACGGCGCGCCGTGCGTCGTTCTGTGGCCGGCAATGTAGACGAGCTCTTTCTCGCCGGGCATGGCGGAGCCGAGGTACCGACCCGGCCCGCGCTTCAACGTGTTCGTGTCGGTGCCGTTCGCGACGACGGCGTCGAGGCCAATGGCGGGGATGCGGATACGTGCGACGGCGTCTCCACGGCTCGAGCTCTTGCGCCAGCGGGCCGCCGACTTGGAGACGCTGGCCGGCCCGGCGGACGCGAGCGCGGCGCCGCCCTCATCGAGCCTCCGGTCGAACGCCTGCCCGAGCGTGCGCTGCTCGAGGCGGTTGGTGGCGTAGGTGAGCGGATCCTGCCACTGCCAGACAGTGAGCGTCCAGGCGAGGGCGCCGATGCCGGAGACGATCATCAATGTGCCGGCGATGCGGGCGAATCTTCTCATCTAGGCTTCTAACGCGTCCTGGTCCTTCCCGGTTGCGCGGCGGCGCAGCCCACCCTGGAGCGGCGGGCGCCTGCGGCTAGTGTCGTAGGGTGCGTAGCGGCCGAACGAGAGAGCGCCGAGCTGTCCCGCCACTGCCAGCCAGACCGCAGCGAGGCCGACGGCGATCCAGGGTATGTAGCCGCTCGCGACGAGTGAGAGCAGATACCAGGGCGTCTCGACCCCGAGCTCGAGCCGGGCAGCAAGCGAGAGCACGAGAATCAGAGGCCCGACGAAGCCGATCGCGAGCAGCCCGCAGCGAGCGAGCGTTCCGGACGCGTGCGCCTGCGGCAACCAGAGCCAGGCGTACAGCGAGGGCAGCAGGTAGACGAGGGCATACGGGTTCGTCGCCGTCACCAGGAGAGCGGCAAGCCCGAGCGTAAGGAGCGCGACCGTGTGCCCGGCGAGCGTCTCCTCGAGTGTTGAGGGGCGGCGCGGGATCAGCCCCTCGCGTCCGACGAGCCAGCCGATCAGGAGCAACGCGGCCAGCGCGCCGAGGACGATGGGCGGCGGCCGGTAGAGGTCTACCTGCGGCGGCAGTGGGCGGGGCTCACCTGCCGGAAACGCGCCGAGCTTCGCGGCGAAGAAGAGGAGCAGGACAGCGTAGCTCCAGTAGAAGAGCCGGGAGCGGAGGCTCAGCGCGGCAGGCCCAAGCGAAATCCGGCGCCTGCGACAGCGCGCGAAGAGGTCGACTGCGCCGATCATGAACGGCAGCAGCGCGGTGAGGAGAACGAGCTCGATTGCCCAGCCGCGAACGATCCGCGTTCCCAGGTAGACATAGCTCGACGTGCCGCGCGCGAGCTCGAGCCCGACGTCGAGCGAGCCGACGAGGTTCTGCGCAGCCCGGCCGAGCTGGCCGAGCCGCACCGGGTCGAGACGCGTGTCGGCGAAGCCCTGCGACCCTTCGTCCGGCAGCGTTGTCAGCGTCACCGCTGGGATGCCGGCCGCGACGAACGGCCCCTGCTCGCCCAGCGTGAACGGGAAGCCGAGGTCGAGGAGCTGCCGGTAGGCAGGCGCAGTCAGCGGCTCGGCCCCCGCCTGCTCGAGCACACGGATCGCGGCGGTGCGTACGAGCGCGGCGGCCGGAGAACGCGCCGTGTCGCCTGCGATCAGTAGCCGCGGTGGCCCGGAGCCGGCTATCGCGTCGAGGCTGATCACGGCGAGCGCGCTCTCCCGGAAGGGCGAGACGTCGGCGAAGTGGGCGGCCCCGAGCGCCCCGAACGCTCCACCGTCGGTCGAGACGAAGACCAGCGTGTGGGCCGGGCGCGTCTGGACGAGCGTTCCCGCTACGGGTGCGTATGCCCGAGCGAGCTCGATCAGCGCCGCGGTACCCGAGGCGTTGTCGTTCGGGCCGCGTCCCTCACCGCTGTTGTCCCGGTGCGCAGTGATCACGATCGCGCGCTGCGATGAGCCCTGGACGACCGCAACCACGTTCTTCAACTCGACTCGGCCGCGGCCGGGGATCCGCGCGCTGAAGCGCTCCTCTTGCGGCTCGAAGCCGTAGAGCTCGAGCTGATCCGAGACCCAGGTCGCCGCGCCGAGGCCGCCGGCCGAGCCCGGCGCGCGATCCGGGTAGTCGCGCGCCAACTCGCGGGCAAGCCGTTCGGCGGTCTCCGAGTCGAAGGCGGGCGGCAACGGCGGAGGCGGCAACGGTTGCGGGCGCGCGACGGTGAAGGCGGCGAGCAGCAGCGGCAAGGCGACGATCAACCAGGTCCCGCGCACGAGGCGGGCGTTGATCGGTCGCTCGACGGAGCCGCGGCGGGGGCGCACGCGCCTCGCGAGCGCTCGTCTGGGCGGCGCCATAACCCGGCCATAGTAGGGGAGTCCGCGGTCGCCTCTACCATCCCGGGAATGGCGGACGGCACGACCATCCTGCTCGTCGACGACGAGGACTCGGTGCAGAAGCTGCTGACGTACCCGCTCGAGCGCGACGGGTTCACCGTCGTGCACGCGCGCGACGGCGAGGAGGCACTCGCGCGCTTCGCCGAGGAGGACGTCGATCTCGTCGTGCTCGACCTGATGCTGCCGAAGCTCGACGGCCTCGAGGTCTGCAAGCGCCTGCGCGCGGAAAGCAGCGTCCCGATCATCATGCTCACCGCCCGCGACGACGAGCTGGACAAGGTGCTCGGCCTCGAGCTCGGCGCCGACGACTACATCACGAAGCCGTTCTCGATCCGCGAGTTCCGCAGCCGTGTCCGCGCGTTGTTGCGCCGCGCCGCCGCGCCGCGGGCGGGCGAGCAAGAGGACGACGAGGTGATCGAGGCGGGCGACCTCCGGATCGACGTCCCCCGCCGCACGGTCACCGTGCGCGGCGAGGAGGCGCAGCTCACCTTCGTCGAGTTCGAGCTCTTGCGCGTGCTCGCCGCGTCGCCGGGGCGGGTCTATTCGCGTCGGCAGCTGCTCGAACGGCTCCGCGGCGGGGCCGACTACCGCGAGCCGCGCACGATCGACGTCCACGTGCGGCATTTGCGCGAGAAGATCGAGCTCGATCCGCACGAGCCGGAGCTGATCCTGACCGTGCGTGGCGTCGGCTACCGCTTCCGCGAGCGGTGACGAGCCCGACGATCAAGGGCATCCGGCTCCGGCTCGCACTAGCGCTCGTGCTCGTGGTCGCCGGTGCCCTGACGGTCGTCTACCTGATCGTCGTGCCTTCGCTCGAGTCGGAGCTCATCGATGCCCGGCTGGAGCAGTTGAAAAAGGACGCGCAGACACTCGCACGGGGCTATCGGAACGACGCCGGGAGGCTCTCCGAGCAGGCGTATGCCGAGGCGGGGGCGTCCGTGATCCAGGCGCGCGTCGTCGTCTACACGCAACTCGAGCGCAACCTGCTGATCCTCGGCGATTCGAACACGGCCTCGTCGCTCGACGTCGAGCGCGACCCGTTTGCCCTGCGCGCGGGGGAGACCGGCGAGGCCCAGAGCGGGACGGTTGAGCGTCGTGGCCGGGGGTTCGCCGAGGCCGCGCTCCCGGTCGAAGCATCCGGGCTCGTCTTTCTCGTGATCGCGCCGACGTCGGACCCGCTTTCCAGCCTGCAGGTGATCGAGCGGAGACTGATTGCGGCCGGCCTGATCGGACTGCTCTTCGCAGTCGTCGTCGGCTACGCGCTCGCCTCGATGCACGCGCGCCGGATCCAGCGGCTCGAGCGTGCGGCCGAGCGGATCGCCGGCGGCCGTTTCGACGAGCCGGTGGTCGACGGCGGGCACGACGAGCTTGGCGAGCTCGCTGCCGCGTTCGAGCGTATGCGCGGTCGGCTGGAGAAGCTCGACCGCGCGCGCAGCGAGTTCATCGCAAACGCCTCGCACGAGCTGCGGACACCGCTGTTCTCACTCGGTGGGTTCCTCGAGCTGATGGACGACGAGGACGTCGACGAAGCGACTCGGCAGGAGTTCGTGACGACGATGCGCGAGCAGGTCGACCGGCTGGCAAAGCTTGCCACCGACCTGCTCGACCTCTCGCGGCTCGATGCCGGCCGCATGCGCGTCGAGCACGAGCCGGTCGACCTGGGGGAGGTCGCCCGCACCGTTGCCGAGGAGTTCAGCGCCCGTGCGGAGCGGCGACCGCACACGATCGAGGTGGTGGCAGAGGGTCGCCCGATCGCCCGCGGCGACGAGCTGCGCGTGCTGCAGGTCGCGCGGACGCTCGTCGACAACGCGCTCACGCATACACCGGAGGGCACGAGGGTGACCCTGCGCGCCGGCGCCGACCGCGAGCACGCCTATCTCGAAGTCGAGGACGACGGGCCCGGAATCGCACCGGAGCATGCCCCGCACGTGTTTGATCGCTTCTACCGCGCCGATGGCGGCATCGCGTCGGGAAGCGGCCTCGGCCTCGCGATCGCCCGTGAGCTCGTGCAGATGATGGACGGCGACGTGAGGCTCGTGTCGGAGCCCGGCCGGACGGTCATCCGGGTGGTGCTCGGGGCGGCGCCGACGTCGGTCCCGGCCGGCGGCCCCGCCGCGCCCGTTTTCACGTGAAAACGGAGAGACCGCCGCTACAGTGAGCCGCATGCGTGCCGGCGCCCTCGCTGCAGTCTCGCTCGTGGCCGCCGGCCTCGGCGCCGCCGCGGTGCTCGTGATCGGCGCGGCCGGCGGCTGGATCGACAGCGACAGCGGGATGCGGACCGTCCTCGTGCCCACGCTGCCGGCGGACACGGCCGGCCCGCAGGCAGTCGCGCTGCCGCTCGCCGGCAACGGGTTCAATCCCGCCCAGATCTACGCGGACCGCTCAGAGGGCGTGGTGACGATCTACTCCTACTTCGAGACCGGCGACCGCTCGCAGGGCTCGGGCTTCATCGTCTCGGACGAAGGTCACATTCTGACCAACTCGCATGTGGTCACGAACGCCGGCAACTCGGGCAGGGCTGTCCGTGGCGCCTCGCGGCTCTATGTGGTCTTCGCCGATGGCGACCGAATTCCGGCCTCGATCGTCGGCTGGGATCTCTTCAACGACGTCGGCCTGGTCAAAGTTGATCCGAAAGACCACGAGATCGCGCCGGTGCCGCTCGGAGATTCGAGCCGCGTCGTCGTCGGCGAGCCGGTCGCAGCGATCGGCAGCCCGTTCGGGCAGGAGAGCTCGCTTGCCGTCGGGGTCATCTCGGCGACGGAGCGGTCGATCGACTCGCTCACGTCGGCCTACGACGTCTCGGGCGCGATCCAGATCGACGCGCCGATCAACCACGGCAACTCCGGCGGGCCTTTGCTCGACGCCCGCGGCCGGGTCATCGGGATCAACGCGCAGATCCGCTCCGACTCCGGCAACGCCGACGGTGTCGGCTTCGCGATTCCGATCAACTCCGCCCGCCGCTCGATGGAGCAATTGATCTCGACCGGTCGCGTCGCCTATGCCTACGTCGGGGTGACCACGCAGGACGTCACGCCCTCGCTCGCTCGTCGCTACGGCCTCAAGTCTGAGCGCGGCGCGCTGATCCAGGCCGTCGTCGAGGACGCGCCGGCCGAGCGCGCCGGCCTGCGGGGGTCGAGCGACCGCGAGGTCTTCAACGGCGTTCCGATCGATCTCGGCGGCGATCTGATCGTGTCCTTCGCCGGCCGCAAGGTCGAGCGCGCCGCTGACATCGCCCGCATCGTCACCGACAAGCTCCGCCCGGGGCAGACGGTGTCGGTGATCGTTGTCAGAGGAGGCAAGGGTAAGCGCGAAACGGTGCAGCTCCGGCTGATCGAACGCCCGCTCGATCCTTCCCGCTAGTGGTTTAGCACGGTCGCGCGCGGGTACAACAAGTAGTGAGAAGGTGTGAGAGTTATTAACTTTTCGGTAGAACCCGAGGCGGATTGGGGCACGTGAGCAACCAGACGACAGCGCCACTCGACGGCGTCGATACAGGGCGGACGGTGCGGCTGACCATTCCTGCGAAGGCGGAATACATCACACTGTCGCGGCTCGCGCTCGCCGGGCTCTCCCGCGTGCGCGCGCTGCCGGACGAGACGCTCGCCGATCTCAAGCTTGCGCTGACCGAGGCCTGCTCGAACTCGGTTCGCCACGCGTACGCTGACGGCGAGGGCCATGTCAACATCAGCTTCGAGCTGCGCGAGGACAGGTTGATCGTCGAGGTCGCAGACGACGGCTCGGGCTTCGAGCCCGAGGGCGCCGGCAAGAACGGCAGCGAAGAAGAGCTCACCGAAGGCGGCCTCGGGATTGCGATCATCCGCTCGATCGCGGACGAGGTCGAGTTCGTCGGCGGTCCGGACGGCAAGGGCTCGACGCTCCGCTTCATGAAGCTCATCTAGGAGTTCGTGACGAGGCGTCGGCAGCTGATCGTGGTCTCGAACCGCGGTCCGCTCTCCCATGCGCGGGTGGACGGCGAGCGGGTGATACGCCGTGGCGCGGGCGGCCTCGTGACCGCGCTGGCGCCGCTCGTCTCGCATCACGACGTGACCTGGATCGCAAGCGCGCTCACCGCCGAGGACCGCGCGGTTGCGGCCGAAGGCCCGGTCGCCGCGACGGCGAGCGACGGCGCTTCCTACGAGCTCCACCTCGTCGCGCACGATCCGGCCGCCTACGGCCTCTTCTACAACGTTGTTGCGAATCCGGCTCTGTGGTTCCTCCAGCATGGTCTCTGGAACCTGAAGGACGATCCGAACGCGGACTTGACAGAGCCGTGGGACCAGGGATACGTCCCCGTCAACCGGGCGTTTGCCGACGCGGTCGTGGACGAGCTCGAGCGGCAGCCCGACGCGGCCGTGTTCTTCCACGACTACCACCTCTACGTCGCGCCGCGGCTCGTGCGCGAGCGCCGGCCCGATTGTCCGCTTGCCCACTTCACGCACATTCCGTGGGTGGGGCCCGAGGCGTGGTCGGTGTTGCCCGAGGCGATCGTGCGCGAGATCCATGCGGGGCTGTTGGCGAACGACGTCGTCGGCTTTCACACGAATCGCTGGAGGAGCGCTTTCGTGTCGACCTGCGATGCGCTCGGCCTCGACTGCGCGGACACGCTTCTGACGGCTCATCCGATCTCGATCGACGTGGAGGAGTTCGAGGCGCTCGCGCGCAGCGAGGACGTCCTCGCAAGGGAGCGGGAGCTGCAGCGGTGGCGGCCGGAGACGCTGATCCTCAGAGTCGACCGGACCGATCCCTCCAAGAACGTCCCGCGCGGTCTTGCAGCGTTCAAGGTTCTCCTGGACCGGCGCCCCGACCTCCGGGGCCGCGTCGGCATGCTGGCTCTGCTCGACCCGTCGCGTCAGGAGATCGCGGAGTACGTCGCCGAGCGCCGCCGAATCGAGGAAGCTGCTGCCGAGGTCGAGGCCGCGTTTCCGGGCGCTCTGCGGCTCGAGATCGCAGACGACTTTCCCGCCTCGATCGCCGCGTACAAGCAGTTCGACGTGCTCCTTGTGAACGCGGTCATGGACGGGCTCAATCTCGTTGCCAAGGAGGCGCCGCTGGTGAACGTGCGAGATGGTGTTGTTGTCCTATCAGTCAACGCGGGCGCATTCGAGGAGCTCGGCGACTGGATTGTCCCCGCCGAGCCCCTCGATGTGGAGCGGACAGCGGACGCGCTCGAAGACGCCCTGGCGCTCGTCGCCGGCGAGCGTCGCGCCCGGCTCGAGCGGATCCGGGAGCACGTGCGCGAGCACGACCTCGAGTCCTGGGGTGCTGCACAGCTGGCCGACCTCGATCGCGCGAGTAGCATGCGGCGGCGATGACCGACCTCTCGCATGTCGACGAGTCCGGTGCCGTACGCATGGTCGACGTCGGCGCCAAGCCACTGTCGCGCCGCCGTGCGGTCGCGCGGGCATCGGTGCGGATGGCGCCCGAGACCGTCGGCAAGCTGGGCGAGCTGCCGAAGGGGGATGCACTCACGACGGCGCAGCTTGCCGGGATCATGGCGGCGAAGCGGACGAGCGACCTGATCCCCCTTTGTCACCCGCTACCACTCTCGGTCGTCGATGTCTCACTCACGATCGTCGCCAGCGGCGTCGAGATCGTCGCGACCGCCGAGACGACCGCGCAGACCGGCGTCGAGATGGAGGCGCTCACGGCCGCATCGGTCGCGGCGCTGACCGTCTACGACATGGTGAAAGCGATCGACAAGGAACTCGTGATCGCTGAGGTGAGGCTCGTCGAGAAGACGAAGGAGGACGCGTGAACGCGGCCGTCCTGACGGTGTCGGACGGTGTCGTCGCCGGCACGCGCGAGGACCGGAGCGGCGACTTGCTCGCCGAGTTGCTCGCGGGTGACGGGTACTCGGTCGAGCGACGGGTCGTGCCCGACGAGGCCGGCGAGATCGCCGAGGCCATCCTCGAGCTCGCCGCCAAGGCTGCCGTGGTGCTCACGACGGGTGGCACCGGCATGGCGCCTCGCGACGTCACGCCCGAGGCGACCCGTTCGGTGATCGACCGCGAGGCGCCCGGGATCGCCGAGGCGATCCGCGCCGACTCTCTGCCGAAGACGCCGCACGCGCTTCTCTCCCGGGGCGTTGCCGGAGTCCACGGGCGAACGCTCGTCGTCAACCTGCCCGGCTCGCCGGGCGGTTGTCGCGACGGATACGCAGTTTTGCGGCCGGCGCTCGCTCACGCGGTCGGGCTCCTGACCGAGTCCGAGACCGCGCACAAGCAAACATGACGACGGCTGCAATCTCGCTTCCGCGGCGTTTCGCATCGCTCGTCAAGCTCGAGCACACCCTCTTTGCGCTGCCGTTCGCGTTCGTCGGGATGCTGTTGGCGCTCGGCGAGGTACCGACGGGCGCGGACTGGCTCTGGGTCACCGTCGCCATGGTCGGAGCCCGGACGCTCGCGATGGGCCTGAACCGGTTGATCGACGCCGAAGGCGATGCGCGCAACCCGCGCACGGCTACGCGCGAGCTACCTGCCGGTGCGCTCTCGCGCCGTCAGGTCACAGGACTTTGCGTGCTTGCGCTCGCCGTGTTCCTCATCGCGGTCTTTCGGCTCGACCCGGTTGTTCGCTGGCTCTTGCCCGTGCCCGTCGTCCTCTTCGTCGTCTACCCGTATCTCAAGCGCGTCACCTGGCTGTGTCACCTGTGGCTCGGCGCGTCGCTCGGGCTGGCGCCGATCGGGGCGTGGGTCGCGGTCACCGGGGAGCTGCCGTGGCAGGCGTGGGCGCTCGGCGGAGCGGTGGCGCTCTGGGTCGCTGGCTTCGATCTCTTCTACTCGCTGTTCGACGCCGAGCACGACCGCGCCGAAGGCTTGCATTCGTGGGCGGTGCGCTTCGGCGAGCGAGGAGTCTTCACCGGGGCGCGGCTCCACCACGTTGGCACTGTGATCCTGCTCGCCGTGGCCGGGCTCGGCCTCGACGTGGGCGTGCTCTACTGGATCGGCGTCGCCGTCGTCGCGGCGCTCCTTGCCTACGAGCACCTGCTCGTGCGGCCGGGCGACCTGCGGCGGCTCGACGCCGCCTTCTTCACGGTCAACGGCGTCATCAGCATCGTCTTCCTCGGGTTCGTCCTCGCCGACGTCCTCGCTCGCTGACGGCGTCGCGGCACACGGCGGCCGGCCGTATCCGGGGAGAAACCGGCACACTCTCGTGATGATGCCGGCACACACCTGCGCAGCCTTCCTCGATAGCGTTTCCGTAGGGACACCGGGGTACCCCTGGGGGCACGTGGGGGCACGTGCGCAGCGCCGGGATCAGGCCGCGTGATCAGGGCGCGGGGACTCGAGAAGCGGTACGGGCCACGCTGGGCGCTGCGGCCTCTCGACTTCGAGCTCGGGGAGCGCGGCTTTCTTGTCGTCACGGGACCGAACGGTTCCGGTAAGACGACGCTGCTGCGGCTCCTCGCCGGCCTCGCTGCGCCGACACGCGGCGAGCTCGATGTCGATGCCGGGCGCGGGGCACTCGGGTACCTCGGTCACGAGGCGCTTCTCTACCGCGACTTGACGGCGCTCGAGAACCTCGACCTCTACGGCCGTCTCTATCGCGTGCGTGAACGGCGCGAGCGGATCGGGATGCTGCTGGAGCGCTACGGCCTCTGGGATGTCCGCGCCGAGCGCGTCGGCTCCTATTCGCGTGGGATGACGCAGCGGCTCGCGCTCTGTCGCGCGCTCCTGCACGAGCCGGCGCTGCTCGTCCTCGACGAGCCGTTCACCGCCCTCGACGCCGAGGGCGCCGACCTGCTCGACCAGCAGCTCGCCGAGCTCGCGGGCTCGGCGACCGTCGTGCTCACGACCCACGACCCCGCTCGGGTCGCCTCGCTCGCGCCCTCCAGGCTGATGCTCGCATGACCTATCTGGCCGACGTCGCCACCCTCGCTCGCAAGGATCTGCGGCTCGAGCTGCGGGCGCGGGACACCCTGCCCGCGATGCTGCTCTTCGTCCTCTCGACGCTCACCGTCTTCCACTTCGCCCTCCCGAGCGGTGCGGACGAGCTCGCAGCGCAGGGTCTCCTCTGGGTGGCGCTCGTCTTCACCGCGCTCCTCGGGCTTGCGCGGGCGTGGGCACCCGAGCGCGAGGGCGGCGCGCTCGACGGGCTCGTCCTCGCTCCATCCGACCGGAGCGCCATCTGGCTCGGAAAGTCCGCCGCGGTGTTCGTCTTCCTCGTGGCGATCGAGGTCGTCGCGCTGCCCGCCTTCGCGGTCTTCTTCTCACCGCTCGGCGCGAGCGCCTGGCTCGGCGTCCTCCTTGCGAACGTGGGCATCTGCGCTGTCGGCACGCTGCTCGCCGCGATGGCGGCAGCGAGCAGGACGCGCGAGCTGATCCTGCCGCTCCTCTTCCTGCCGCTCGCGATTCCGCTCGTCGTCGGGGGAGTCGGCGCCAGCATCTCGACCGACCCGGGCCGCTACCTGGCCTTCCTCGGTCTGTACGACGCGGTCTTCGCGATACTGTGCTGGGCGTCCTTTGAGTACGTCGTCTCTGAATAGCAGGCCCTCGAAGCTGCCCGTCCCGGCCATCGCGGCGACCGCCGCGGCGCTCGTCGGGCTCGCGATCGTCTTCGCGTTCCTCGTCGCCCCCGAGGACGCCGATCAGGGCATCTCGCAGCGGATCTTCTACTTCCACGTCCCGATCGCCCTGACCGCGTACGCGTGCTTTGGCTGGGGTGCGTGGAAGGCGCTCCGCCTGCTCTGGACCCGGGAAGAGCGCTACGACCTCGAGAGCTACGTCGGCGTGCACATGGGGACGATCTTCGGGGCGCTGACGCTCGCCACGGGCTCGATCTGGGCGAAGGCGTCGTGGGGCCACTGGTGGGTCTGGGACTCGAACCAGCTCGTCCTCTTCCTCGTTCTCTTCCTCTTCTACTCGGCCTACTTCATGCTCCGCTTCTCGATCGACGAAGGGCCGCGCCGGGCGAACGTCTCGGCGGTCTACGCCCTCTTCGGCGTCGCGCTGATCCCCGTCAGCTTCTTCGCCATCCGGCTTGCCGAGGACTTCATCCACCCGACGACGTTCAACCGGGACGGCCCGCAGATGACCGGGACGATGTTCCTCACCTTCTGCATCTGCTGGCTTGCGATCAGCGTCCTCGCGTACGCGCTCTACCGGGTCGAGCTGCTCGGCAAGCGACTGGACACGAACCTGCGCGAGCTCAGAGAGGCGCTCAGCGGCGTAGGCTCGACGGTGCCGGAGCGGGGATCATGAGCCAGAGCGACTACGTCGTCGCGGCCTACGGCGTCGTCTTCGTGACGTTGCTGATCTACGTGGCGATCATCGCAGCGAAGCTCGCGCGGCTCGAGCGCGAGACGTCGGAGCTCGCCGAGTTGGCGCGCCGCAAGCGTGGGTGAGTTCCTCGTCGTTCCCGCGCTCCTCGCCTACGGAGAGGCGGCGTTCGCCTACGCCGGTGAGCTGCGCGGCCCCGGCCTCGCCGGCCGGCTCGCAACCTGGGGCGTGCGGATCGGCTGGCTCGCTCAGACCGCGCTCCTGGTCGGGCAGGCCGCGTCGGCGGACGGATTCCCCTGGGGGACCTGGGCCGGTTCGCTCAACCTCTTCGTCTGGCTCGTCGTCGGCGCCTACCTGATCTGGGGCTGCACTCCGCGTTACCGGTTGCTCGGCCTGACGGTGATGCCGATCGCAGCCGTTCTGCTCGCGCTTGCCTGGGCCGGTGGCGGCACCGCGCTCGAGGAGGGCGACCGTTCCGGCCTCGCCCTTGCGGCGCACGTCGTCCTGATGCTCGCGGGCTTCGCCGGCCTGACTCTTGCGGCGGGGATGGCCGCTCTCTACCTCTGGCAGCACCGGCGCCTGAAGCGGCACGAACGTCGCGTTCTCCGTGTGCGCGTTCCGCCACTCGACGCGCTCGACCGGCTGGCGGCGCGGACGATCCTCGGTTCGCTCGTCCTACTGATGGTGGGGATCGGGGTCGGCGCCGCGAGCTTCGAGCGCGGCGACTTCGACGCCGCGATGGCGGTGACGGTGCTGATCCTCGCCGACTACGCCGCGTTGCTCGTGCTCCGCCGCGAGGGCTGGCGCGGACGCAGGTCGGCGCTCCTCAACCTGATCGGGTTCGCGCTCGTCGCGATCGTCCTTCCCCTGACCCACTTCGCGGCATGAGGCTTACGCTCGCAGGCGTCTCGCACCACCGCGCGCCGATCGAATTGCGGGAGAGAGTCGCGCTCGACCTGGAAGCCTGCCGCGCGCTCGCGGCGCGGATCGGCGGGGAGGCCGTCGTCCTCTCGACGTGCAACCGCACCGAGCTCTACCTCGTGCGCGAGGAGCACGTCGAGGACGAGGCGGTGTCGACGATCGCCGAGCTCGCGGGCGATCGCGCCGACGATCTCGCCGCCGCTCTCTATCGCCTCCGCGACGAGGCCGCGGCGCTTCACCTCTTCCGCGTCGCCGCCGGGCTCGACTCCCTCGTCCCCGGAGAGGGCGAGATCCTCGGCCAGGTGCGGACGGCGTTCGAGGCCGGCTCGCCGGGGCCGTTTCTCGACAAGCTCTTCCGCCAGGCGCTGCACGCCGGCCGCCGGACGCGGATCGAGACCGCGATCGGCGAGAGCCCCGCCTCGGTGCCGTCGGCGGCCGCCGCGCTCGCGCAGCAGGTCTTCGACGACCTGACGGGACGCCGCGTCCTGCTTCTCGGCGCCGGCAAGATGAGCGAGGCGACGGCGCGCAACCTGCTCTCCCGCGGAGCCCACATCTCTGTAGTCGCGAACCGGACGCTCGAGCACGGGGAGGATCTCGCCCGGCGTCTCGGCGCGCAGGCGCTGGCGCTCGGCGCCGTCGCGGAGGAGCTTGTGCACGCCGACGTCGTCGTGTCGGCAACGAGCGCCGCGGGTCACGTTCTCTCGCGCGACACGGTTGCGCACGCGCTGCGCTCGCGCAGGGGGCGGCCGCTACTGCTCGTCGACCTCGCCGTGCCGCGCGATCTCGACCCGGCGATCAACGAGCTCGACGGTTGCTTCCTCTACGACGTCGACGACCTTGAGGCCGTCGTCACCGAAACCCTCACCGGCAGGCACTCAGAGGCCGCGCGCGCCGAGAAGGTCGTCGCGGAGGAGGCGGAGAAGTTCCGCGACTGGCAGGCGGCGCTCGACGTCGTTCCGACGATCGCGGCGATCCGCGCTCTCGCGGAGCAGATCCGCGACAGCGAGCTGGCCCGGGCCGGCGGGCGCCTGTCCGAGACCGAGCGGCGGCACGTCGAATCGATCACCTCGCAGATCCTGGCAAAGCTCCTGCATCTGCCCACGATTCGGCTGAAAGAGGCAGCTGCGGCAGCCGATGGGGTGGTCTATGCTGACGTCGTGCGGCACCTGTTCGGGCTCGGCGAGGAGGAGGGACGGCGATGAGCACCCGATTTGCGAGTTGTCGGCCGCTCCCGCTGCAGGCACCGACCGCTTTCGTTCGCATTCGGCCCAGTAGCTCCACCGGCCGCCGCGGCTGCGGCGAATCCAGGCCCGCCTCGCGGCGCCGCTGTGCTGATCAAAGCCGCGCGGATCAGAGCCGTGCTCATCCGCGTCGGTTCCCGCGGCAGTAGGCTCGCTCTCACCCAGGCGGAGCAGGCAGCGGAGAAGCTGCGTGGGGCCGGGATCGAGATCGCGCTGATGCCAATCACCACCGCCGGCGACCGCGACCGGACGAAGCCCTTCGGCGAGATCGGCTCGCGCGGCGTCTTCGTCAAGGAGCTCGAGGAGGCACTTCTCGAAGGGCGGATCGACATCGCGGTGCACTCCGCCAAGGACATGACCTCGACCGATCCGGAAGGTCTCGTCGTCGGTGCGTATCCGCCCCGCGAGGATCCGCGCGACGCACTGTGTGGCGCGGATGCGATTCGACCGGGAATGCGGATTGGCACGGCCTCGGTTCGACGGCGGGCGCAGCTCCTCGCGCTCGAGCCGTCGCTCTCGATCGAGCCGCTGCGAGGCAACATCGACACGCGGTTGCGCAAGCGCGCCGAGCGCGGGCTCGACGCCGTCGTTCTAGCTGCGTGCGGGCTCGACCGGCTCGGACTGGACCATGAGATCGGCCTGCGCTTCGACCCGACCGTGATGCTCCCCGAGGCCGGACAGGGCTCGCTCGCGCTGCAGGTCCGCTCGGGCGAGGAGAACCTCGTCGCCGCGGCGGACGATGCCGAGACCCGTCGTCGCGTCGAGGCCGAGCGGCGCTGCGTCGCGCTCGTCGGCGGCGGTTGCCTCGCCCCCGTTGCAGCTCATCACGACGGCTCGATCCTCACCGCGCTCGTCGCGAACGAGGACGGGGAGTGGATCGAGCGGCGGAGCGGCCTCGATCCCGATGCCGTCGCGCGCGAGCTCCTCTCGTTCGTGTCGTGAAGGTCGTCGTCACGCGACCGCGAGGGCAGGAGGAAGAGCTCGTCGACGGCCTGCGCGCGCTTCGTCACGAGGTCGTCCACTGCCCGCTGATCGAGGTCGAGGCGCTCGGTGACGGGCCGATCGACGTCTCGGGGTACGAGTGGGTCGTCGTCACGAGCGTGAACGGCGCCCGCGAGCTGC
>JALYRA010000356.1 GCA_030855545.1 Actinomycetota bacterium
ACGTCGTCCACGTCTCGTGTAAGGAGGCGGTCGAGCCGATCGCGCTGGCGCGGGAGAAGGGCTGGGACGTCTGGGGCGAGACGTGCACGCAGTACTTCTTCATCGACTTCACGCACCTCGAGCGGCCGGACTTCGAGGGGGCCAAGTACGTCTACACGCCGCCGCCGCGCGACAAGGCGAATCAGGAGGTGCTCTGGGACGCGGTTCGCCGCGACACGCTCAGCGCGATCTCGACCGACCATTGCGCGTTCACTTGGGGCGAGCAGAAGGCGATGGGGAGGGACGACTTCTCGAAGATCCCGAACGGCGGCCCCGGCCTCGAGAACCGGCTGCACATGATCCACCACTTCGGCGTCCGCGAGGGCAGGATCGGCCTCAACCGGATGGTCGAGCTCCTCTGTACGACCCCGGCCAAGCTCTTCGGCCTCTATCCCCGCAAGGGGACGATCGCCGTCGGCGCCGACGCCGACATCGTGATCTTCGATCCGGAGAAGAAGCATCTGATCACCGCGGCGAACCAGCAGTCGCGCTCCGACTACAACCTCTACGAGGGCACGGAGGTCGTCGGCGACGTCGAGACCGTGCTCCTGCGTGGCAACGTGATCGTCGAGGGCGGGGAGGTGGTCGGGAAGCCGGGAGTTGGGCAGTTCATCCGGCGGGCGCGGTTCGGTGAGGCGTTGAAGGCCGAGAGCGCGCCCGTCTAGGCCAGCCGCTGCCCCGAGACGTAGACCCGCGGGCGGCTGGCCGTCGGCGGGCTTGCGTTGGCGAGCGGGGCTGTCTACGCGGCGATTCCCGATGCGAACGGCGTCATCCACGGCTGCATCGACAACAGCACCGCCGACCGGCAGACGCGGGTACTAAGGGTGTTCGACACCGCTCGGCGGGCTCAATGCCCGAGCGGCATGACGCCGATCGAGTGGAGCCAGACGGGCCCTCAGGGCGCGCAAGGGCCCACAGGGCGCCCAGGGCGCTCAAGGCCTCCAGGGAGTGCAAGGCGAGCCGGGTGCCGCAGGTGCGCCGGGCGCTCAGGGTCCTCAGGGCGAGCCAGGCACGGCAGCGGGTTACGCCACGATCGGACCAGACGGCGTTGTGAACCCAGCCAAGTCGTTCAACATCACGCAGGCAAACGTCACGCATCCCCAGGCCGGCGTCTACTGCATCGGCGGCCTGCCGTTCCAGCCCAAGGTGGCAGTCGGCAACGGCCAGGCGGGACTGAGCAACGCCAATCCCCCCGGCGAGCCCGTGGCGCTGATACCGAGCCCGGAACGGACGCTGATCCAGGTCCAGACGCTCGATCCGTCGACCGGAACCTTCCTGGGACTCTGCGAGACAGCCGACGATCCCCACACCGCGCAGGTGCGAATCTACGTCCACTCGTTCTCGGCGAACGGGCTCGCGGATCGCGCGTTCACGATCCTGCTCGACGACTGATCGCACGCAGCGCCTGGATCGGGGCGGCGGCCGCTGCGCCGTCCCGATCCCCGCGCGTACGCTGCCGCCGTGCAACGACGCATCCGCCTCTCGCGCACGGACAGCCCCGAGATCGCCGCTGCGTTCGCCGAGCTGCGCGAGAACCTCGACGTCGCGCTCGAGTTCCCGGCGGAGGTCGTCGCCGACGCCGAGGAGTCGGTGCGGTCGCTGCGGCTCCCTGGCGCCGACGAGACCGCGATTCCGTTCGTGACGATCGATCCGCCTGATTCCATGGATCTCGATCAAGCGCTGCACCTCGAGCGGCAGGGGGACGGCTATCTCGTCCGGTATGCGATCGCCGACGTCGCCGCGTTCGTCACGCCCGGCGGGCCGATGGACCAGGAAGCGCACAAACGCGGCCAGACGCTCTACGCGCCGGATGCGAATGCCCGTCTGTATCCGCCCGTCCTCTCGGAGGGAGCAGGGAGTCTCCTCCCCGATCAGGAGCGACCCGCACTCGTCTGGACGATGACCGTCGACCACGCCGGGGAGGGCACGGACGTCGAGGTGCGCCGTGCGCGGATCCGCAGCAGGAGCAAGCTCGACTACGAGGGCGTGCAGCGCGCGATCGACGACGGGTCGGCGGGCGAAAGCCTGCTGTTGCTCCGCGAGGTCGGCCTGCTGCGTCAGCAGCGCGAGGCACGCCGGGGCGGGATCGCGCTGCCGCTCCCCGAGCAGCAGGTCGACAAGGTGCGGGACGGCTACACGCTGGCCTTCCGCGTGCCGCCGGCCGTCGAGGGCTGGAACGCACAGATCTCGCTCCTGACGGGCCAGGCCGCGGCGGAGCTGATGCTCGGCGCGCGCGTTGGCATCCTGCGGACGCTTCCGGCTGCCGACCCGCACGCCGTCGACCGGCTGCGGCGGACGGCGAAGGCACTCGACGTCGACTGGGCGCCCGACCTCTCGTACGCTGACCTCGTTCGCCTGCTCGACCCGCATGTACCGACGCACGCCGCGTTCCTCTCGGAGTCGACCATTCTCCTGCGCGGGTCCAGCTACGAGGCGTTCGACGGCGAGCTGCCGGAGCATCCCGTCCACGCGGGCGTCGGTGCCGAGTACGCGCACACGACCGCGCCGCTGCGGCGCCTCGTTGATCGCTATGTCGGCGAGGTGTGCGTCGCCGTCTGCTCGGGTGCGGATGTCCCGTCGTGGGTGCTCTCGGCGCTGCCGGCGCTGCCCGAGACAATGGACGGGTCGACCAGGCGCGCGCAGCAGTACGAGGCCGGAATCATCTCGACGATCGAGGCTGCGGTGCTCGAGCCCCGCGTCGGCCAGACCTTCGCGGCGGTCGTCGTCGAGGTCGACCACGACGAGGCCGGCGGAACCGTACAGCTGACCGATCCAGCGGTCACCGCCCACTGCGTCGGCAAGCTGCCGCTCGGAGAGCGCGTCGACGTGCGGCTGACGCTCGCCGACATCGCCAAGCGGCAGGTTCGATTCGAGCTCGCCTAGCGCGTCTGCGGGAAGCCCAGGTCGACCTTCGACGTCGCCGGGTCGGGCCAGCGCGAGGTGACGACCTTGCCGCGGGTGTAGAAGTTGATCCCCTCCGGCCCGTAGATGTGGGTATCGCCGAAGAGGGAGTCCTTCCAGCCGCCGAACGAGTAGTAGGCGACCGGCACCGGGATCGGGACGTTGATCCCGACCATGCCCGCCTCGACCTCGAACTGGAACTGCCGGGCGGCGCCGCCGTCGCGGGTGAAGATCGCCGTCCCGTTTCCGTAGGGGTTCTCGTTCACGAGCTTGACGGCCTCGTCGTACGTGCCGACGCGCGTGATCCCGAGCACGGGGCCGAAGATCTCGTCCTTGTAGGCGTCCATCTCCGGAGTGACGTCGTCGAGCAGCGTGACGCCGAGGAAGAAGCCGTCGCCCTCGGGTGCCGTCTCGCGGCCGTCGACGACGACGGTCGCGCCCTGCTCGGCGCCGCCTGCGATGTACGACGCGACCTTGTCGCGGTGCTCGCTCGTGACGAGCGGGCCCATCTCGACGCCGTCCTCGAGGCCGTTGCCGACCTTGATCTTCGGCAGCCTGAGCTTGATCGCCTCGACGAGCGCGTCGCCCGCGTCGCCGACGGCGACGACCTGCGAGATCGCCATGCAGCGCTCGCCCGCCGAACCGTAGGCGGCGCTGACGGCTGCGTCGGCGGCCATGTCGATATCGGCGTCGGGCAGCACGATCATGTGGTTCTTCGCCCCGCCGAGCGCCTGCACGCGCTTCCCGTGCTTCGTCCCGGTCTCGTAGATGTAGCGCGCGATCGGGGTCGAGCCGACGAAGCTGACCGCAGTCACGTCCGGGTGCTCGAGGATCGCGTCGACCGCGACCTTGTCGCCGTGGACGACGTTGAAGACACCGTCCGGAACACCGGCCTCCTTCAAGAGCTCCGCCGTCCAGACCGAAGCAGACGGATCCTTCTCGGACGGCTTGAGCACGAATGTGTTGCCGCACGCGAGTGCCGGGCCCCACATCCACATGGGCACCATCGCCGGGAAGTTGAACGGCGTGATCCCGGCGACGACGCCGAGCGGCTGCCGGATCGAGTAGACGTCGATCCCGGTCGAGGCTTGCTCGGACATGCCGCCCTTGAGGAGGTGCGGGATCCCGCAGGCGAACTCGATCACCTCGAGCCCGCGCGTCACCTCGCCCATCGCGTCGGAGAGCACCTTGCCGTGCTCGGCCGTGAGGATTCGCGCAACGTCTTCACGGCGCTCGTGCAGGAGCTCGCGGATCGCGAAGAGGATCTCCGCGCGCTTCGCGAGCGAGGTGGAACGCCAGGCCGGGAACGCCGCCTTCGCCGCGGCGACGGCGGCGCCGACCTCTTCGGTCGTCGCGAGGTCGACCTCGCCCGTCTGCTGTCCGAGCGCGGGGTTGAACACTGGGCTGGTGCGGCCGGACGTGCCCTCGATGGCCTTGCCGCCGATCCAGTGGCTGATCCGGGTGAGTCCTTCGCGCTGCTCGGTGGGCGGGGTCGCCAGCTCGGTCATCGTGTCCTCCTGAAGGTGATCGATGAAGCCTAGCGCGGTAGGCTTCGAGGCAATGGCGACGATCGAGACGAACCCGCAGCTGGGCGCGCAGGTGAAGGCGGACGCGAAGGAGTTCGTCCTCCACTCCTGGTCGGTGCAGGACGCGATCGACCCGATCCCGGTCGCCGGCGCCGAAGGCCGCCACTTCTGGGACTACGACGGCAAGCGCTACCTCGACTTCGCCTCGCAGCTCGTCAACGTCTCGATCGGCTACGGCCATCCAAAGGTGATCGCGGCGATCAAGGAGCAGGCCGAACGGCTCTGCACGATCGGGCCGCCGATGGCGACGGAGCCGCGGTCGACGCTCGGACGGATGCTCGCCGAGGTGACGCCGGGCAACCTGAAGATGTCGTTCTTCACGAACGGCGGTGCCGAGGCAAACGAGAACGCGATCAAGGTCGCGCGCTGGGTCACCGGCCGCCACAAGATTATCGCGCGCTACCGCAGTTACCACGGCGCCACGGGCGGCGCGATCACGCTCACCGGCGACCCGCGCCGCTGGCACGCCGAGCCGGGGCTGCCCGGCGTCGTGCGCATGCTCGATCCCTACACCTACCGCTGCCCCGCCGGGCACCCCGACCCCTGCCCGGTCTGCACGGGCGCGCCGCACCTCGAAGAGATCCTCCAGTACGAGGGCGCGCACACCGTTGCGGCCGTGATCCTCGAGACCGTCGTCGGCACGAACGGGATCATCGTCCCGCCCGACGGCTACCTCCAGTCGATCCGCGAGACGTGCGACAAGCACGGGATCCTCCTGATCTGCGACGAGGTGATGGCCGGCTTCGGGCGTACCGGCGAGTGGTTCGCGTGCAACCACTGGGACGTCGTCCCCGACATCCTCACGGTCGCGAAGGGGATCAACTCCGGCTACGTCCCGCTCGGCGCGATGATCGTCTCGGAGCCGATCGCGGAGAAGCTGCGCGGCCGCTTCCTCGCCGGCGGGCTCACCTACTCCGGCCATCCGCTCGCCTGCGCGTCGGCGGTCGCGTCGATCGAGGCCTTCCAGGAGGAGGGAATCGTCGAGAACGCGGCCGAGCACGGGCGCTACCTCGCCGAGGCGCTTCCCGCGCTTGCGGCCAGGCACCCGTCGGTCGGCGACGTGCGCGGGCTCGGCCTCTTCTGGGGCCTCGAGCTGGTCAAGAACCGCGAGACGAAGGAGATGCTCGTTCCGTTCAACGCCGGTGGTGAAGCCGCTGCGCCGGTCGCGCGCCTCCAGAAGGCCGCGCTTGAGGCAGGCCTCTACCTGATGGCCCACTGGAACGTGGTCATGATCTGCCCGCCGCTGACGATCACGCGCGAGGAGCTCGACGAGGGCCTCGCCGTGCTCGACGACGCGCTCGCGATCGCCGACGAGTACGTCGTCTAGCTAACCGGTGCAGCTGCCGGCGCCGACGCCGGGGAGCTTGCCCAAAAGCTCGGAGAGCTGCGCGACCTCGTCCTCGCTGAGCGTGTCGCGGAAGAGCGACTGCAGGCGCTTCGTGTGGCTCGCGCCGACGAAGGCGACTGTCTCGATCCCGTCCTGCGTCAACCGCGCCCACGTCACACGAGCGTCGTTCGAACAGTTGTGGTTCTCAACGAGGCCGGCTTCCTGAAGGCCATCGAGCAGGCGTGTCACGCCTGACGGCGTCAGCATGAGCCGCTCGACCAGATCGACGCGACGCAGGCGAGTCTCGTGCGCCTTCGCCAGGTGCAGCAGCGCCTCGAAGTCGTTGAATGTCAGACCACGAGGCGTGAGAACTTCCGCCTCGAGCTCCCGGCGCAACACCGTTTGCGCCCGCATCAGACGGGCAAAAGCAACGAGCTCAACTGCTTGCGGACTCAATACTTGACTGCTCAAGGTTCTTCCTCTACTATTGCTTGCGTACTCAAGAATATACCACGAGGGAAGGGAAGTTCAATGGGCACGACAGAGCAGACGGCGGCTACCCCGACCGGCACCTGGACGCTCGACCCCGTCCACTCCGACGTCGGCTTCGCGGTCGCCTATAGCGGGTTCGGCACGTTCCGCGGCACCTTCGACGAGTTCGACGCGAAGCTCGTCGACGGCGCGATCGAGGGCAGCGCCAAGGTCTCGAGCGTACGGATCGACGACCCGAATTTCGCGGCTCATCTCTTGTCGCCCGACTTCTTCGACGCCGAGCAAAACCCCGAGCTCCGCTTCACGTCCTCCTCGGTCGAGCGCAACGGCGACGAGGTGACGATCGAGGGCGAGCTGACCCTCCGCGGCGAGACGAAGAGCGTCACGATCAGCGGCACCTTCGCCGGCCCGTCCACGGATCCCTACGGCAACGAGCGGATCGCGTTCGACGTCGGCACGACCGTCGACCGCACGGACTACGGGATCAGCTGGAACGCGGATCTGCCTACCGGCGACCCGGCGCTCGGCAACGACGTCAAGATCACCGCGAACCTCGCCTTCGTCCAGGCTTAGGGATGCGGATCCTCGCGATCAGCGGCAGCCTCCGGCAGGGATCCCACAACACGGATCTCCTGCGCGGGGCTGCCGCGACCGCGCCCGACGGGGTTGACATCGAGCTCTTCCACGGGCTGAAGGACATCCCGCCCTACGACGCCGACGACGACGCTCCCGGCGATCAGCCGCTCGCGGTGCAGCGCTTCAAGGATGCGCTCGACGGGGCCGACGGGATCCTGATCGCGACCCCCGAGTACAACTCCTCGATCCCGGGAGCGCTCAAGAACGCGCTGGACTGGGCCTCGCGCCCGCTCGCGGAGTCGCCGGTGCGGAATAAGCCCGTCGCCGTCCTCTCGTCGAGCACGGGGATGTTCGGCGGCGTCTGGGCAGCGGCTGAGACCCGTAAGGTGCTGGGGGCTCTCGGTGCCCGCACACTCGAGGACAGCGTCGACTCCGAGCTCATGCTGGAGC
>JALYRA010000357.1 GCA_030855545.1 Actinomycetota bacterium
ACGTACTGCTCGGTGAAGTTCTTCGCACCGATCACGATCGGTGTTGCGCTTGCCCGTTCGGGCGCCGCCGGCGCGGCGGCGGCTCCCCCGAGCACGAGAGCGACCCCGATTGCGACTGCGAAGGCGGCCTTGGCGGCGCGCCGGTTGTGTTTCCTGACCACGTCCTTACCTCCCTGTCCGTGTGCCGACGTCCGGCTCGAATGCCGGAACTCTTTCGCGCAGGGCGCGCGGGGTCAACACCCGCTGCAGCCCTCCGAAGATCGCATCCGCGGCGAGCGCGAGCAGGGAGACGACGATCGCCGCGCCGACCAGACCCTCCACCCGGTAGCTCGCCTGATTGAAGAGGATCTCACCGAGCCCGCCGCCGCCGGCAATCGCGGCGATCGTGGCGCTCGCAACGACATAGACGACAGCGGTGCGGATTCCGGCGAAGAGGAGCGGGAGCGCGAGCGGCAACTCGACGCGCCGGAGCGTCTGCCATGGCGTCATCCCCATCCCGCGCGCGGCCTCGACGGCCTCGGGCTCGACCTCGTCTACGGCCACATAGGCATTCGTGAGGATCGGCGGCACGGCGAGGACGACGAGCGCGACGAGCACGTTCGTGAAGCCGAAGCCGAAGAAGCCGAACCCGATTGCGATCACGGCGAGGCTCGGCAGCGCGCGGCCGACATTGGCCGCGTTGATCGCGATGAACGAGCCGCGGTGCAGGTGGCCGAGCCACACGCCGATCGGGACCGCGATCAGGAGCGCGACGCCGATCGCTGCTCCGGAGAGAACGACGTGCTCCCATGTCTTGTCGAGCAGCAACGCGCGGCGATCCACGATGAACGAGAACGAGTCGCCGAAGACGCCGATTCCCGCGATCACACTGTTCTCCGCGCGTAGGTCCACGGCGTGAGCGCCCGCTGCGCCAGCACGAGCAGCGCGTCGGCGAAGAGCGCGAGCACGATCGCGAGTAGACCCGCCGCGACGATCTCGGTCTTGAAGAAATCGCGGAGGCCGTCGAAGATCGGCCGCCCGAGCCCCTCCGGGACCACGAACGCCGCGATCGTCGCGATCGCGATCGTCGAGACGGTGGCGACGCGAAGCCCGGCGACGATCGCCGGGAGCGCGAGCGGCAACTCGACGCGCCAGAGAGTCTGACGCCGCGTGTAGCCCATCCCGCGGGCGGCCTCGAGCACCTCGGGCGGCGCCGCCCGCAGGCCCGCGAGGATGTTGCGGAACAGGATCAGAAGCGTGTAGCCGACAAGGGCCACCTCGACCGTCAGGACGCTGAGGCCGGTGATCGGAACGAGCAGCTGGAAGAGGGCGATGCTCGGGATCGTGTAAACGAGGGCGGAGAACGCGGCAAAGGGGCTCTCGGCACGCCGGTAGCGGTGTGCGAGGAGTGCGGCGAGGAAGGCGATCGCAAACCCGACGGCGACGGCGATCACCGTCAACTTCACGTGCTGGACGAGCGCCGGTTGAAGCACGTCGCCCCAGTTCTGCCGCACCCAGTCGGTGCAGAAGAAGCGGTTCTCTGCGACGCAGCCGCTCGCCTCGCCGAAATCGGGAATCACCGGTTCCTGCGTCAGGAAAGCAGCTCCGTCAGCCGGTCGAACGTGAGCGTCCCGAGTTGCTTCCCCTCGTCGTCGACGACGGCAAGCTGCCGCGAGCCCTCCGAGAGCATCAGCGAGAGCGCGTCACGCAGCGTCGTGCCGCCGACCGCGGCCGGCGCGACGACGCCGTTCGGCGGGTCGAGCTGAACCTCCGACAGCAGCTTCAGTGAGAGCCGCTTCAAGCCGCGGTCGGCGCCGACGAAGCGCGCGACGAACTCGTCGGCCGGGTTCGCGAGCAACTCGTCGGGGGTGTCGTACTGGGCGAGCACCCCGCCCTCGCGGAGGATCGCGATCCGATCGCCGACCATGATCGCCTCGTCGATGTCGTGCGTGACGAAGATGATCGTCTTCCGGAGCTCACCCTGGATCCGGAGCAGCTCCTTCTGGAGCCGGGTCCGCGTGATCGGATCGAGCGCGCCGAACGGCTCGTCCATCAGCATCACCGGCGGGTCGGCGGCGATCGCGCGCGCGAGACCGACACGCTGGCGCTCGCCGCCCGAGAGCTGGGTGGCGTACCGCGAGCGGTAGTCGGCCGCCGGAAGGTCGACGAGGTCGAGCAGCTCGTCGACGCGCAACTCGGTCTCCTGCTTCTCCCAGCCGAGCAGGCGCGGCACCGTCGCGACGTTCTCGGCCACGGTCATGTGCGGGAAGAGCCCGACCTGCTGGATCACGTAGCCGATCCCGCGGCGCAGCTCCGTCTGGTCGAGCGAGCGGACGCTGCGGCCGTCGATCCGGACGTCGCCGGACGTCAGCTCGACGAGGCGGTTGACGAGCTTCATCGCCGTGGTCTTGCCCCCGCCCGACGGGCCGACGAGGCAGCAGACCTCCCCGGCCGGAATCGTCATCGAAAGATCGTCGACCGCAGGAGCTGCACGGCCGGGGTACCGCTTGGTCGCATGGTCGAAGACGATCTCGACCGCCTGACGCGCAGCCCTCACCGCACTGATACTAGGCGCAAGAGCTGCATCCGCGGAAGCGGATGCCGCTCGCGCGAAGACCCCTGAAGAGGCCGCTTTGCGGCCTACGAACACCAGGCACGCGAGCACCCCTGAAGAGGCCGCTTTGCGGGCCACGAACACCAGGCGCAAGAACAGCATCCGCGGAAGCGGATGCCGCTCGCGCGAAGACCCCTGAAGAGGCCGCTTTGCGGCCTACGCGTCACCGACACTGGTAGCGTCGCCGCGAAGTTGGCCGACGTCGCGTACATCCCCGGCGAGGCGGGGCGCGAGCGGCGGCCCGCCGTCGGCTACGCGATGATCGTCGGGGCGGCGCTGCTCTTCGCGCTGAACGGGACCGTCTCGAAGGTCGTCCTCCAGTCTGGGATCTCCCCGCTCGAGCTGACGCAGGTGCGCGCGACCGGCGCGTTCCTCGGCTTCGCGCTCGTGCTTGCGCTCACGCGCCGCGAGACTCTGCGGTTGACCCGCCGCGAGCTTCCCTACCT
>JALYRA010000004.1 GCA_030855545.1 Actinomycetota bacterium
TGCGCCGGCAGCGCGGCCATCGCGCCACGAGAGCGCTCGTTGCGCGCGTCCGTCTTCAGCTCGACGCGGAGGCAGCCGAGCCGCTCGAACGCGTGCTCGAACATCAGCAGCTTCGCCTCGACGTTGATTCCGGTCGCCCACACCTCGGGTGTCAGCCACGTCCAGCCGATCTCGAGACTCTTGTGCTCCGGCTTCAGCGCGAGGTACCGCGTGCTGCCGACGACGCGACCATCTTCACGCCGGATCGTCACGAGCGGCATCTCGCTCCCGTCGGCCTGGTTCGCAAGCGCCGCGCCGAGGTAGGCGTGCATCTCCTTGCGGGTCTGCGGCTGCTCAATGCTGAGCCACTCCCAGGTCCGCTCGTCGCGCGACGCCTCCCAGAGACCGTCCTCGTGCTCCGGGCGCATCGGCTCGAGCCGCACGAGCTCGCCCTCGAGCACCGGTGTCGTCCATTCCATGCGCTATTCGTACCGCAGCGCGTCCACCACGCGGATGCCTGCCGCCCGCCGTGCGAGCGGCGCCGCCACTGCTGCGTCGGGACCTCCGAGTCGTTCAGCGACGTCTCCATGCCGAGTGTGCCACCACCGAGCTAAGCTCAGACGGAATGCCGATCTACGAATACGCGTGCATGGAGTGCGAGTCGCACTTCGAGGAGCTCGTGCGGAACGCGGAGCAGGCTGTCGCGTGTCCCGACTGCGGCGCCGGGAACGTGCTCAAGCAGTTCTCGAGCTTCGCGGTCGCCGGCGTCTCGTCGCAGCCGCGGTTTGGAAGCAGCGGCGGTAGCGGTAGCGGTGGCGGTGGCGGTGGCGGTGGCGGTGGCGGCTGCTGCGGCGGCGGCTGCGGCTGTTGACCGTCCTCCCTCGCGCGTAGAATCCGGCGCGTGATCGACGCGCTCGCGCAGTACGAACAGGAAACGTCGAGTTGCACGCGTTGCCCGCTTGCGGCGACGCGGACACAGGTCGTCTTCGGTTTCGGTGACCCGAACGCCGAGTTGATGTTCGTCGGCGAGGCGCCCGGATTCCACGAGGACCAGCAGGGCGTGCCGTTCGTCGGGCAGGCCGGGAAGCTGCTCGAGTCGCTCCTGAACGGGATTGGCCTCTCTCGCGCCGACGTGTACATCGCGAACGTGCTCAAGTGCCGCCCGCCGGGAAATCGCGATCCGCACCCAGAGGAGATCGAGGCCTGCGAGCCGCATCTCTTCCGCCAGATCGAATTGATCCAGCCGACGCTCGTCGCCACGCTCGGCAACTTCGCCACCAAGCTTCTCTCGGGCAAGCCAGCCGGGATCACGCGGGTGCACGGCGTCCCGCAGCAGGTGACGCTCGGCGCCAACGCGGTCACGCTCTACCCCCTCTATCACCCGGCTGCTGCGCTCTACACGCGGTCGATGCTTGCTGTGCTCGAGGAGGACTTCCGGCAGATCCCGGAGCTGCTCGGACGGGACGCTGTGCCGACGCCGGTCGTCGTCGAACCAGCCGTAGAAACGCAGTCGGCGAAGGTCCCGGAGCTTGCTCTTCAGCTCGGCCTCTTCTGACGAAACCGAGGAGATCGCGGCGCGGCTCGCGCGCGAGCTCGCGCCCGGCGACGTCGTCGCGGTCTCCGGTGAGCTCGGCGCCGGCAAGACGACGTTCGTCCGCGGCGCCTGCCGAGCTCTCGGCGTCACTGCGCCGGTTACGAGTCCCACCTACACGATCGGCCATCGCTACGTCGGCGATCCCGACGTCTCGCACCTCGATCTCTATCGGTTCACCTCCGTCTCGCCGGCCGAGTGGGGCGATCTCGAGCCGTACTTCGAGGACGCGATCGTCTTCGTCGAATGGCCCGAGGCGGCGGCAGGAGGGTTACCCGCGCCACGCGCTTCGGTTCGGCTCGAGCATCGGGGTGAGACCAGTCGTCGAATCGTCATCGAGGGAGACGTAACATTGCGGTCATGACACGACGTGCGCTCTGGATCGGCTGCGTTGCCGCCCTCGCCCTCGCGGCGGCTGGTTGCGGTGGCGGGAACGACGATGGCGGCGCGGATGCCGTCGGCGGCGATTGCGACGCCGCAAAGGCCGAGTTGCTCTCGACCGTCTCCGAGCGCGACCGGCTCTTCGTCGACCTCCAGCTCGACAATGCCTCCAAGGCCTGCACGGAGCTGACCCCTGGCACCGAGGAAGCCTGTTCGACCGCGCGCGCCGATCTCGCAGACGCGGCATCGCAGGAGACGCCGCCGACCGACGTCGAGGCACGGGTCGATTCGGCCGTCGAGGCCTGCGCCGGGACGACGATCACGTCGACCCTGCCAGCGCCCTAGGAGCAGGCCGGGTGTTGATCCTGGCCTTCGACACCGCGACCGACCGGGCGACGAGCGCGCTCGTGGACGACGGCGAGGTGCTCGGCGAGCGCGTCTCGCGCGCTTCGACGCTGCTGGCCGACGTGGACGCGCTCTTGCGGCAGGCCGGCGCTCACCCGCGCGACGTCGGCGCGCTGGCAC
>JALYRA010000005.1 GCA_030855545.1 Actinomycetota bacterium
GAGCGGGATGACTGTCGTCCTCGTCGACGACGTCCTCTACACAGGGCGCACGATCCGCGCCGCGATCGAGGCGCTGTTCGAGAGCGGTCGGCCGGCGCGTGTGCAGCTCGCCGTTCTCGTCGACCGCGGCCACCGCGAGTTGCCGATCCGTCCAGACTACGTTGGCAAGAACCTGCCCACGGCCCGCAGCGAAAGGATCCAGGTCGAGCTGGAGGAGATCGACGGCGCCGACCGGATCCTGCTCGTCGGCACAGCGGAGGAGACGTCGTGAAGCATCTGATCTCGATCGCCGATCTCACCCGCGACGACGTCGAACGCACGCTCGAGACCGCCGGCGCGCTCGCGGGGATCGAAGGCAAGCTGCCGGCGCTGAAGGGCAAGCTCGTCCTCAGCCTCTTCTTCGAGTCGTCGACGCGGACGTCGTCGAGCTTCGAGCTCGCGGCGAAGAAGCTCTCCGCCGACGTGATGTCGCTGAAGGCGGCCGGATCGTCCGTCGACAAGGGCGAGTCGCTCAAGGACACCGTGCTGACGCTCGCAGCCTACGAGCCGGACGCGATCGTCGTTCGTCACCCGCAGATCGGCGCGCCCGAGCTCGTCGCGCGCTACTCGAAAGCAGCGGTCGTCAACGCGGGCGACGGCAAGCGGCAGCATCCGACCCAGGCGCTCCTCGATCTCTTCACGATTCGCGAGGCGCTCGGTCACCTCGACGGCCTGCATGTCGCGATCGTGGGCGACGTCCTCCACAGCCGTGTCGCTCGCTCCGTCATCCAGGCGCTCGCCCTCGTCGGCGCCCGCACGACGCTCGTCGGACCGCCGACGCTGCTGCCGCGCGGGATCGAGGCGCTCGGCTGCGAGACGGCGACGGAGATCGGGGCGATCGCCGACGCCGATGTCGTCTACGTGCTCCGGATGCAGCGCGAGCGGATGGAATCGGCCTTCGTGCCGAGCCTGCGCGAGTACGCCGCCCGCTGGGGGATCACCCCCGAACGCCTCCGGCCGGGGCAGAAGATCATGCACCCTGGGCCGATCAACCGCGGCGTCGAGATCGACGGCCGCGTCGCCGACTCAACCGACTCGCTCATCCTCGAGCAGGTTCGCTCGGGCCTGGCCGTGCGGATGGCCGTCCTCCACGAGTTGCTCGTCGCGCGGCCGGCGCTCGAGGTCGTCGCATGACGCTCTTCTGCAAGAACGGCCGCTCCGACTCGCTCGTGCTCGAAGGACGGCTCGCCGGCGGCGAGTGCGTCGCGGTGACCGTCGAGGACGGCGTGATCGTGCGGATCGAGCCGGGCGCGGCGACCAACCGCGTCGTTGCGCCGGCCTTCGTCGACCCGCACGTCCACCTCCGCTCGCCGGGGCGCGAGGACGAGGAGACCATCGCGAGCGGCACCGCCGCCGCCGCAGCCGGCGGCTACTGCGCAATCCTCGCGATGCCGAACACCGACCCGGTCGTCGACTCGGCCGCCGTGCTCGGCTCGCTCGTCGAGACGGCCCGCCGCGACGCTCTCATCCCTACGGGCTTCATGGCCGCGATCTCGAAGCGGCTCGGCGGCGAGGAGCTGACCGAGATGGGGGAGCTCGCGGACGCGGGCGCGGCCGCCTTCACCGACGACGGCCGCCCCGTCACGTCGGCAGGCCTGATGCGCCGCGCGCTCCAGTACGGAGCGATCACCGGCCGCAAACTCGCGCTCCACTGCGAGGAGCCGACACTCTCGCGCGACGGCCAAGTGCACGAGGGCGCCGTTTGCGCCGAGCTTGGCTTCTCGCCGTACCCTTCGGTGGCGGAGAGCGCCATGGTCGAGCGCGACCTCTCGCTCGCCGGCTTCGAGGGCCGGCCCATACATCTGATGCACCTCTCCGCGAAGGAGTCGGTCGCGGCTCTGCGTGCGGCGCACAGCCGCGGCGTCGAGGCGACGGCGGAGGTGACGCCGCACCACCTCGTGCTCACCGACGAGGCAGTCCGCTCGCTCGACGCGAACGTGAAGATGAACCCGCCGCTTCGCGCGGACGAGGATCGGCGGGCTCTGATCGACGCCCTCCGCGACGGCACGATCGACTGTGTCGCCACCGATCACGCGCCACACTCCCGCGAGGAGAAGGAGTCGCCGTTCGAGGAGGCCCCGTTCGGTGTCACCGGGCTCGAGACCGCGTTTGCGTCGCTCCATACACACCTCGTCGAGACCGGGATCGTCCCGCTCGAGACGCTGCTCGAGCGGATGTCCGCCGGGCCGGCGCGGGCGCTCGGACTGCCCGAGCCGCGGATCGAGGTCGGCGCGCGCGCCAACCTCGTCCTCCTCGATCTCGAACGCGAGTGGACGGTCGAGGAGGCCGCGTTCCGCTCGCGCTCCGCGAACTCATGGCTGCTCGGCGAGACGTTGCGCGGCTCCGTGCTGACGACTGTCGCGGACGGCCGCTTGGTGCACGGATGAGCGCCTTTCTCGCGCTCGAGGACGGGACGATTTTTCACGGCGAGTCCGTGGGCGCCGAGGGCGTCGCTTTCGGCGAGGCTGTCTTCACGACCGCGATGACCGGCTACCAGGAAACGGTCACCGATCCGAGCTTCGCCGAGCAGCTCGTCTGCTTCACCGCCCCGATGGTCGGCAACTACGGCGTTGCGAGCGGCCGCGCCGAGTCCACCGGCGCGCACGCGAAAGCGGTGCTGATGCGCGAGGCGCGCGGGCCTGAATGGACAGAGTGGCTGACGAAGCGCGGCCTCGTCGCGCTGACCGGGATCGACACGCGCTCGCTCGTGCTCCGGCTCCGCGAAGGAGGCGCGATGCGGGCGGTCGCAGTCGCCGCCACGCTCGACGAGGACGAGGCGCTCGACGCGGTCCGGTTGCAGGCGTCGATGGCAGGCGCGGCGCTTGTCGCTCAGGTCTCGACCCCCGACCCGTACGTCTACTGCGAGACGGGCAGTGTCCGCGTCGCCGTCGTCGACTACGGCTGCAAGCACTCGATCCTGCGGCGGCTCGCCGGCGCGGGCGCGCAGGTGACGGTCTTTCCGCACACCGTCGACGCAGAGGAGCTCCTTCACTACGACGCGGTTGTGCTCTCGAACGGCCCCGGGGACCCCGAGCCGCTCGCCTATGAGGTCCAGGTCGTGCGCGAGCTCCTCGGCCGGGTTCCCGTGCTCGGGATCTGTCTCGGCCATCAGCTCCTCGGCCTCGCCACCGGTCACACGACGTACAAGCTCCGCTTCGGGCACCGCGGCGCGAACCACCCGGTGCTCGAGCGGAAGCTCGGCCGCGTCCTCGTGACGAGCCAGAACCACGGTTTCGCGGTCGCGCCGTCCGACGAGAAAGAGGCGACGCACGTCTCGCTCTACGACGGGACCGTCGAGGGCTTCGACTTCCCGGAGCTCCACGCCCGCTCGGTGCAGTTCCACCCCGAAGCAGGCCCAGGACCTCACGACGCCTTCCGGATCCTCGAGCGGTGGCTGCAGGACGTGGCGAGCTAATGCCGCGCCGCCACGACATCTCGTCGATCTGCCTGATCGGCTCCGGACCGATCGTGATCGGCCAGGCCTGCGAGTTCGACTACGCGGGCTGTCAGGCGCTGAAGGTGCTGCGCGAGGACGGCTACCGCACGATCGTCGTCAACTCGAACCCGGCGACGATCATGACCGACCCCGGCTTCGCCGACGCCACCTACCTTGAGCCGCTCGATCTCGAAGGCGTCGCCGACGTGCTTGGCCGCGAGCGGCCCGACGCCCTCCTGCCGACGCTCGGCGGCCAGACGGCGCTCAACCTCGCGATCGAGCTGTCGGAGGAGGGCGTGCTCGACGCGCTCGGGATCGAGCTGCTCGGTGCGCCGGTCGATGTGATCCGCCGCGCCGAGGATCGCGAGCTCTTCCGCGAGGCGGTGCAGAGCTGCGGGCTCGAGGTGCCAACCTCCCGCATCGTCACGAGCCTCGACGACCTCGCCGGGGTCGCGCTGCCGGCGGTCGTCCGGCCGGCGTTCACGCTCGGCGGCCACGGCGGCGGTTTCGTCTCGACCGCGGCCGAGTTGCGCGCCCAGGTCGAGCTCGGCCTCCGCGAGAGCCCGATCACGCAGGTGCTCGTCGAGGAGAGCGTCAAGGGTTGGGACGAGTTCGAGCTCGAGGTGATCCGCGACCGCCGCGACAACGTCGTCATCGTCTGCTCGATCGAGAACCTCGACCCGATGGGCGTCCACACCGGCGACTCGGTCACCGTCGCGCCGCAGCTGACGCTCTCCGACGAGGCCTACCAGGAACTGCGCGACGCGGCGATTGCGATCATCCGCGCCGTGGGCGTCGAGACGGGCGGCTCGAACATCCAGTTCGCCCGCGACCGTGTCAGCGGCGACATCCGCGTGATCGAGATGAACCCGCGCGTCTCCCGTTCCTCGGCGCTCGCCTCGAAGGCGACGGGCTACCCGATCGCGAAGGTCGCCGCGAAGCTCGCGGTCGGCTACACGCTCGACGAGATCCCGAACGACTTGACGAAGACGACGCCGGCGAGCTTCGAGCCGACGCTCGACTACGTCGTCGTCAAGTTCCCGCGCTTCGCGTTCGAGAAGTTCCCCGGTGCCGACACGACCCTTGGCACGCAGATGAAATCGGTCGGCGAGGCGATGGGCATCGGCCGCACCTTCCAGGAGGCATTCTGGAAGGCGTTCTGCAGCCGCGAGCTCGACGCGGGCGCGGTAACGCCGTGGGCGGCGCTCGACGACCTGCCCGACGATCTGCATCCGTGGTTCCGGCGGGAGCTCGAGCAGCTCCGCGTCAACGGGCCGCCGAAGGGCGAGCGCGTCTACCGCCGCGTCGACTCCTGCGCCGGCGAGGTCGCGGCCGACTCGAACTACTACTACTCCACCCGCGGTGAAGCCGACGAGCCGCTGCCCCCGAGCGACAAGCCTCGCGTCGTCATCCTGGGCTCCGGGCCGAACCGGATCGGCCAGGGGATCGAGTTCGACTATTGCTGCGTTCATGCGGCGCAGAGCTTCCGCGCGCTCGGCTACGAGGCGATCATGGTCAACTGTAATCCCGAGACTGTCTCGACCGACTACGACACCTCCGACCGGCTCTATTTCGAGCCGCTCGACGTCGAGCACGTCCTCGCCGTCTGCGAGCGGGAGCAGCCCGAGGGCGTCGTGATCCAGTTCGGCGGGCAGACGCCGCTGAAGCTTGCCAGTGCGATTGAGGCGGCCGGGTTCAAAATCCTCGGGACGCCGTACGAGGCGATCGACCTCGCCGAGGATCGCGAGCGGTTCGGGCAGCTGCTCGCCGAGCTCGGCATCCGCTGCCCGGCGTGGGGGATCGCCGACGCGCCCGAGGCGGCGGTCGAGATCGCCGAGCGAATCGGCTACCCGGTGCTCGTGCGCCCGTCCTACGTGCTCGGGGGCCGCGCGATGCGCGTCTGTTACGACGCCGGTCAGGTGCGCTCGGCGATGGCGGGCGTCAGCGGCTCGGTCCTCGTCGACCGCTTTCTCGAGGGAGCCCTCGAGATCGACGTCGACGCTGTCTGCGACGGCGTCTCCGTCCACATCGGCGCTGTCATGGAGCACGTCGAGGAGGCGGGCATCCATTCCGGCGACTCGTCCTGTGTCCTGCCGGCGCCGTCGCTCGACGACGACGCCTACGCCGAGGTGTGCCGCGTCGTTCGTCGGCTCGGTCCTGCGCTCGGCGTCGTCGGGCTGCTCAACGTCCAGCTCGCGCTCGTGAGCGGGGAGATCTCCGTGCTCGAGGTCAACCCGCGCGCCTCCCGCACCGTGCCGTTCGCGAGCAAGGCGACGGGGGTCAACCTGGTCGACGCGGCCGTGCGGCTCGCGGCCGGCTTCCGGCTGCACGAGCTCGTGCTGCCCGAGGAGCGGAAGCCGGAGCTCGTCAGCGTCAAGGCGGCGGTGCTGCCGTTCTCGCGCTTCCCCGGCGCTGACCCCGTGCTCGGCCCCGAGATGCGGTCGACCGGCGAGGTGATGGCGAGCGCCGACGATCTTCCGACCGCCTTCGCGAAGGCCGAGCGTGCTGCGGGCCGCCCGCTGCCGAGCGGCGGCACGGCGTTCCTCTCGGTCCGCGACGCCGACAAGGACTCGATTGCCCCCGTCGCCGAGGCGCTGATCGCACTCGGCTTCAGGCTGCTCGCGACCGCCGGCACCGCGGCCGTCCTCCCACATCTAGAGGTCTCGACGCTCGCGAAGGGCGACCCTGTCATAGACGCGATCCGCGCCGGCCGCTGCGACCTCGTCATCAACACCCCGCAGGGGTCGGGTGCTCGGCTGGACGGCGCCCTGATCCGTCAGGCCGCTCTCTCGGCGCGGATTCCGTGCATCACCACCCTCTCAGGCGCCAGGCTCGCCGTCGACGCGATCGCCAATGCCACCGACGAGATCGCGCGGTCGCTGCAGGAGCGGATCAAGCACGAGACGCGGGCGGCATGAGGCGTGAGAGCTGCCGCGTCGTTGCGGCCGAGGCGGTCGGCCCGTACACGCTGCTACGGGTCGAGCGAGGCGCCCTCGATCCGGGTGCTCCGGGCCAGTTCTTCATGCTCGAGGCGCCCGGCCGCGTGCTGCCGCGACCGATGAGCGTCTGCGTGGCGCCCACCGGGGAGCTCGGCTTCCTGATCGACCCCGTCGGTCCGGGGACGAGAGCACTTTGCGGCCTGAACCACGGCGACAGCCTGCACGTGCTCGGCCCGCTCGGGAACGGCTTCGACCTCGACGTGAGCCGGCCCCTCCTCGTCGGCGGCGGGATCGGGATCGCGCCGCTGCCGTTCCTGTCGGAGGCGCTCGGCAGCCCTCCGGCGATCCTCGGCTTCCGTACCGCGTGGCACGCCGAGGCGGCGGCGCTGCTTCCGAACGCCGAGATCTGCCTCGAGCCCACATTCGTGACGGAGCTGCTCCCCGATGAGCCGCACGACGTGCTCGCGTGTGGCCCCGAGCCGATGCTCGTCGCACTTCGCGCGTTCGCCCCCGATGCGCAACTCGCCTGGGAAGCGCCGATGGCGTGCGGCTACGGCGCCTGCTACGGCTGCGCGGTCGAGATCGACGGCGAGCTCGAGCGTCTCTGTGTGAAAGGACCGGTGCTCCGTGCTGCTTAACGCGTCGGGCTGCCTCGACGCACTCACTGCACCCGAGATCGCGCGATCACTCGACGCGTTCGTGACGAAGACGATCACGCCCGAGCTGCGTGGCGGCAACCCGCCGGTGCGGATCGCGGAGACGGATAGCGGGATGCTGAACGCCATCGGCCTCGCAAATCCGGGACGGGAGCGGTTCCTCGCCGAGACGCTGCCGCGCCTGCGCGAGCTCGACGTTCCGCTCTGGATCTCCGTCGGCGGCTTCACGGCCGCGGAGTACGCCGAGACGTGCGCAGCGCTCGACGACGTGGCGGCGATCGAGCTCAACCTCTCGTGCCCGAATGTCGACGAGGCGCCGGAGAGCGCGGCCGCGATCGTCGCCGCCTGCCGCGCGGCGACGAGCCTGCCGCTGTATGCGAAGCTTTCGCCCGCGACCTGGGACATCGCCGAGGCGGCGCGTGCCGTCGAGGGGGCGGGGGCCGACGGGATCTCACTCGTGAACACGCTGAAGGGTCTCGCGCTCGACGAGCGGACGCTGCGACCGACGCTCGCCCGCGGTGCCGGCGGCTACTCGGGACCCGCGCTGAAGCCGGTCGCACTCGCCGCCGTCTACGCCTGCTTCGGTGCCGTCCAGATTCCCATCGTCGGCATGGGCGGAGTGCAGACGGGGCTCGACGCGCTCGAGCTGATCGCTGCCGGCGCGAGCGCCGTCGCACTCGGCACGATCCTCTTCTCCGACCCCGCCGCGGTGGTCCGAATCAGGGCCGAGCTCGAAGCCGAGACCGCCGCGCGCGACTTCGGACATCCCTTGGACGCGCAGGGCGCCGCCCATTCCTCCCTGCAAATGGGCGTATCCAGTTCTGGCAACAAGGTGCAAAAAGTGCCTGGAAACAAGCGAAAAGTGACTGCTTGACCGTTGCTGCGGGGATGCTAGTATCCCGCGCTCATGGTTGCCTCCAAGACGCAAGCCCAGGCTCCGCTGCGGTCGCTGGACCAGAGGATGGAAGCGCTCAAGCGGGCCAACGACATTCGAGTTCGGCGCGCTCAGCTGAAGAAAGACCTCAAGGACGGACGGGTTCAGATCGAGGGAATCCTGCTCGATCCGCCCGAGTATGTCTCGACCGCAAAGGTCTTCGACATGCTGATGGCGGTGCCGAAGTTCGGGCGCGTCAAGGCGGCACGGCTGCTGAACCAGTGCCGGATCAGCCAGTCGAAGACAGTGGGCGGCCTCTCCGAGCGGCAGCGGGCCGAGCTCATTGGCCTCTTCAACAGGTAGGCCCGTTCCGGTCTTCGTGGTCACCGGCCCGAGCGGGGCCGGCAAGGGGACGCTGATCAAGCGTCTCATCGACCGGCACGCCGATCTCGAGGTCGCCGTGTCCGCGACGACGCGTCCGCAGCGGCCGACCGAAGAGAGCGGCCGCGAATACTGGTTCCTCGACGAGCAGGAATTCGTCGCCCGCATCGAGGCGGACGAATTCCTCGAGCACGTCACCTTCGTCGGCGGCCGCTACGGCACCCTCGCGTCCGAGATCGACCGGATCGCGGCCGAGGGGAAGGTCTGCATCCTCGAGCTCGAGACGGACGGCGCGCTCAAGGTGCAGGAGGAGGTCGAGCACGCGGTGACGCTGTTCATCGCGGCCGACGTGCCCGAGCTCGAGCGGCGCCTTCGTGCCCGGGACACCGAGAGCTCCGGCGAGATCGGCGAGCGGATCGCGCTCGCGCGGCATCAGCTCGAGCAGGCCTACAGGTTCCGCTACATGGTCCGGAACGATGATGTCGAGCGCGCGACCGACGCACTGTCGGCTCTCGTCGAACAAGAACTGGCCGCTGCGGGTACCATGGCCGGCTCATGATCCATCCTCGCATCGACGAACTGCTGAACACCGACGCCGGCGGCGTCGACTCGCGCTACGCGCTGGTCATCGTCGCCGCCAAGCGCGC
>JALYRA010000006.1 GCA_030855545.1 Actinomycetota bacterium
AGCGCCGGCAGCACCGCGACGCGCGCGGCGCCCGCGGCGAGGACGAGCACCAGGAAGACGCCGTACGCGGCGAAGAAACCGTCGGTTTCGGCGCCGCGGCCGAGCTCACGGGCGATCACGACCCCGACGAGAGCCGACGACGCCGTCACCACAGAGGCCGACAGAGCGGTCAGCAGGCCGCTTGAGAGCGTGCTCCGGCGAGGACGGGCGCTAGGCTTGGACACGCGCGAGAGCGTACGCCCTATGACCGACGACTCGATCTGGACCGAGAGCAACCTCGCCGACCTGCGGCGGGAGTTCGCGGACGTCTACGGCGGCCGGACGGTTCTGATCACCGGCGCCGACGGCTTCATGGGCTCGCACCTGACCGACGCGCTCGTCGCGCTCGGCGCGAACGTGCATGCGTTCGTGCGCGCAACCTCGAGCGGCGCGCTGAACAACATCGGGCACCTGCGCGGGCAGCTGAAGGTTCACTTCGCCGACCTGACCGACAAGACCTCGATCGACTACCTCGTCAAGGAGCTCCGCGACACCGTCTCCGACAAGCCGTATCTCTTCCATCTCGGCGCGCAGGCGCACGTGGGCGAGTCGTGGCACCGGCCGTACGAGACGGTGATGGCGAACACGATCGGGACGTTGAATCTGCTGCAGTCGGTGGTCGACTGGGGGCTCGAGCTGGAGAAGTTCGACACCGCCGGCACGTCGGAGGAGTACGGCAACGTGCGCGAGTCGGTCGCGCACCATCACGACTTCGACGACGCGGGCGGGCTGATCCTGCACGAGCGCTCGCCGATCAACCCGAAGTCGATCTACGCGACCGCGAAGGTCGCAGCCGACTTCCTGACGATGAACTACCACGACGCGTTCGGCGTCCCGGGCGTCGTCACGCGGATGTTCAACAACTACGGACCGCGCCAGAACCCCCGCTACGTGACGGGCACGATCATCACGCAGGCGCTCGAGCGGCCCGAGGTGGAGGTTGGCACGCTCGAGCCGCTGCGCGACTTCTGCTTCTGCACCGACGGCGTCCGCGGCCACCTCACCGTCGCCGCGCACGGCGTTCCCGGCGACGTCTATGTCTACGGCCAGGGTGCCAACATCTCGATGGCCGACTGGTCTGACCTGATCCTGCGCACCGGCGCCGAGCACGGCTTCTGGCCGGGCGACCGCCACATCGTCACGAACGAGGCGCGGCTGCGCCCCGGCGTCACCGAAGTGATGGCGCTTCGCGTCGGCCACGAGAAGCTGACGCGCGAGACCGGCTGGCAGCCGCTCGTCTCGTGGGAGCAAGGCGTGCTGCGTACGATCGAGTGGTACGCGGGAAGCCGCGAGCGCTGGATCGGCCGCGTCGACTGGCAGCCCGCCGGGACGCCCGCTCGAACATGAGCAGAGTGCTCGTCACCGGCGGTGGCGGCTTCCTCGGCTCCCACCTGGTCGAGCGGCTCGAAGCGGACGGCCACGAGGCGTTCGCCGCGCGGCAACGCGACTACGACCTGACGTCGATGAACGACACAGCGCGGCTCTTCGCCGACGCGCGGCCCGAGCTCGTCTTCCACCTCGCGGCCGAGGTCGGCGGGATCGGCGCGAACCGCGCCAACCCGGGCCGCTACTGGTACGCGAATCTGATCATGGGCGCGCACGTGCTCGAGCAGAGCCGCCTGCACGAGACGGCGAAGGTGATCACGCTCGGGACGATCTGCGAGTACCCGAAGTTCACGCCGGTGCCTTTCAAGGAGGACGACCTCTGGAACGGGTACCCGGAGGAGACGAACGCGCCGTACGGCGTCGCGAAGAAGGCGCTCCTCGTCGGCGGCCAGGCCTACCGCGACCAGTACGGCATGCACGTCGTCCACCTGCTGCCGGTCAATCTCTACGGGCCGGGCGACAACTTCGACGAGCGGACGGCTCACGTCATCCCCGACCTGATCCGGAAGATGCACGAGTCGCCCGAGCGGATCGTTCTGTTCGGGGACGGGTCGCCCACGCGCGAGTTCCTCTACGTCGACGACGCGGTCGAGGGCATCGTCCTCGCCGCCGAGCAGTACGACGGCGCCGAGCCGGTCAACCTCGGCTCGGGAATCGAGATCGCGATCCGCGACCTCGTCGAGCTCGTCGCCGAGCTGTCGGGCTTCGAGGGCGAGGTCGTCTGGGACGAAACCAAGCCGAATGGCCAGCCGCGGCGCCGCCTCGACGTCTCCCGCGCGGAGGAGCTCTTCGGCTTCCGGGCGCGCACCGACTTCCGCGAGGGCCTCGAG
>JALYRA010000010.1 GCA_030855545.1 Actinomycetota bacterium
CTCTCGCGGCGCGCGAGCTGGGCGAGCCGCCGCCCCTCGCACGACGACGGCTAGAGGACCCATCTACGCAGCGATCAGGCCCCGGCACGAGCCGGGGCCTGACGCGCGGTCACCCATGAACCGTCATCCACACGACACCGTGGGCGTTGCGGGCACCGTCTACGTCCTGCACTTCGAGCCGGCGTACCGCCACGCGCGCCACTACATCGGGTGGGCGCTCGACGTCGACGCACGCCTCGAGCTCCACCGCCGACGGCGGGATTCCCCGCTGATCGCAGCGGCCATCGACGCGGGCGTCGAGCTCACGCTCGCCGCCACGTTCAGCGGAAGCCGCCACCTCGAACGCCGCCTGAAGCGCTGGCCTAAGACCGCGCAGCTGTGCCCGGTATGGCGCGCAGTGCCCACACGGGGTCTCCTGAGTAACGGCGCCAAAACGGCGGGCGAGGCTGCTTCTAACGGGGATTAGGGGCTGCGTAACGGGCGCCGGGGACGCTTCGCCACGTCGCGACGTCGAAGTTGAGCGTCCCATTTAGCAGAAGCACGCCCTGTCGGCGTGCTCTCAGCGACTGCTGCTTGTCGTCCGACGGAGTAGCGGCCGGCCGGGCGCGCGAGCGCCGGCGGGCGCTGCTGCTTTCACGCGAAAGCGGCAGTCCGCCCAGGCGACGTTCTCTTACCGCGACGAGCGTCTACTTCGAGCTCCTCGACCGTCGCAACCTGATCCATCGCTGACTCACGCTGCTTGGCGGAGGTGCCCCACAAGCTGGTTCAGCGGAACGATCGGGAATGCAACGTCCTCGATGTACGGAGCGTGCACGGGCCGCTCGGTCACGAACAACCCTCGCACCGCCCACCCCTCGGCCGCGCCGCTCAGATCTAGAAGCTGCAGCGCCGCGGGTATCCGCGCCTTCAGCCAAGCAACCCTCTCGGCGTGCTTCGTCATCGACGTGCTGCCGATCGCGCGGAAGTGCTCGCTCATCTCGCGGGCGATCTCCGCGGCAGTCATCGCACCCGAGAGGTCTTTGCACTCGAGCGCCCACAGTGTCCGCGTCGACAGGTCACCGGCCAGGACATCGATGTCGCCCAGCGATTGCCCCGGCGCACGCTGGAGCCGCTCGTCGCCGAGCTGACGGAGACGCTCGGTTACCGCCAGCCGCCCGTCGTCGCGAAGGACCCTAGCCACCTCACGCTCGAAGGCCGCGCCGTCTTCCCGCGCGAGCCGGCCAAGCTCCCGCCGCAACAGTGACGTTTCCGCGAGCGCCTGGTAGCGGCCGCTCGTCATCTGCCCGATGAGGATCTGCATGGCCTGGACGACATGACGCCGGCCCCAGAGAATCTCCTCGCCCGCATCACTCTCGCGAACCACGAACGGCCGCCGGTTATACGACCAACGCCGAGCGAACAACCAGGGGTAGGTATCGGGAGCCTTCCCACCTGGGGGCGCGAGGAACTTGGCCCGCGGCCCCATTGAGAGGTAGGCAATCGCCGCGCTGATGCGCGAGGCGCGCGCAGCTGAGTCGCCGTCCCACTCCAGGACGTCCGCCAGGGCGGCGACCGCTTCAGCCTGCGGCAGCGTCACCACCTGATCGTTCCGGTCGCGCGCGACGAGGTTCGCGGCGACGAATAGCTCCCCGAGCTCCGTCAGCTTCACGCCCGCCTCGGCTTCGACGTACGGGTCAGGCCCGCGCAGCGGCAGGAGCGTCGACGCCTCACTCGCAGCGTGAGGCGGCTCCGACGCGAACCGCCGCCGGCTGCGCTCGCGCTCCTCCTCGACGTAGACGTCGAAGTATGCGCCGCGGCCGGCCTCGTACCGGTCGTACTCGACCAAGCGGAGCTGGCCGTCATCGCGGACGAGGAGATCCATCGTGGTCAACTCGCCGTGGATCGCGTCGGACAGGTTGCCCCAATCGAGGAGTTCGGCAGCGGCGGCAAGCGCGTCGTCGTAACGCGACATGCTCCAGCGCGCGCTGCCCGAAGGCGGCTGCGCCGTGGCATATTCGACGAGGAAGCGGCAGCACACCGCCGCCTGGTTCGTCCGAGCGACCTCGTCGCGGGACTCCGTGGCGGACACCGGATACGTCGCCTCTCGCGCCGCCAGGATTGTGCGTCGACGCTCTGATTCGGCTATCAGCCGCTCGTTCGCCGTCATCAGGGTCTCGAGCAAACCGTCCGGGTTCGCCTCGTCGATGACGCGACGGACCTCCCCGAACAGGAACTCGACGGCGCTGCGCAGGACTTCATTGCGCCGGCTATGCGGGATCTGCTCGTTGCGGTAACCGAAGGTCGCGCGCAGGTGTTGGCCAACCGCGAACCGCGCGGCCGTCAGATCAGCTTCCTGCACCGACCGACCGCTGCCGTCGGCCGGCTCCATCATCGGGAGATCGTCGAGCGCGAAGGAGAGCAAGTGCTTCTTGATGCCGAGTGGCGCCGCCTCGTCGACGATCGCGGCGCGC
>JALYRA010000001.1 GCA_030855545.1 Actinomycetota bacterium
CCGACACGAAGACGAGCTGGCCGACCTTGCTCAGGAACTCGTCGAAGCGGAGCGGCCGGTTGTCGAGCGCGGAAGGAAGCCGGAAGCCGTGGTCGACGAGCGTCTGCTTGCGCGAGCGGTCGCCCTCGTACATGCCGCCGATCTGCGGCACCGTCTGGTGCGACTCGTCGACGAAGACGACGAAGTCGGAGGGGAAGTAGTCGAGCAGCGTGTGCGGAGCCGAGCCTGCCGGACGGCCGTCGAGGATCCGTGAATAGTTCTCGATCCCGTTGCAGAAGCCGAGCTCGCGCATCATCTCGAGGTCGTACTCCGTCCGCTGCCGGATCCGGTGTGCCTCGAGCATCCGGTTCCCGCCGTCGAAGTGCGTCACCTGCTGCTCGAGCTCGTGCCGGATCTCGTCGACGGCACGCTCGATCGTCGGCTTCGACGTGACGTACTGCGTCGCCGGGAAGACGGTGATGTGATCGAGCCTCGCGTAGACCTCGCCGGTGAGGGGATCGAAGTGCGTGATCTGCTCGACCTCGTCGCCGAACATCGAGATCCGGTAGGCCGTCTCGGAGTACGCCGGCTGCACCTCGACGACGTCGCCCTTCACCCGGAAGCGGCCGCGCCCGAGCAGCGTGTCGTTCCTGACGTACTGAATGTCGATCAGCTTCCGCAGCATCACGTCGCGGTCGGTCTCCTCGCCGACGGTGAGCGCGACGAGCTTCTTCTCGTACTCCTCCGGCGAGCCGAGGCCGTAGATGCAGGAGACCGAGGCGACGACGATCACGTCGCGGCGCGTCAGCAGGTTCGACGTGGCTGCGTGGCGGAGCCGGTCGATGTCGTCGTTCCGCGAGCTGTCTTTCTCGATGTAGAGGTCGGCCTGCGGCACGTACGCCTCGGGTTGGTAGTAGTCGTAGTAGGAGACGAAGTACTCGACCGCGTTCGCGGGGAAGAACTCGCGGAACTCGTTGCAGAGCTGCGCCGCGAGCGTCTTGTTGTGGGCGATCACGAGCGCCGGCCGCTGCAGCTGCTCGATGATCCAGGCCATCGTCGCCGTCTTGCCCGTGCCCGTCGCGCCGAGCAGCGTCTGGTAGCGCTCGCCCGCCTGCAGGGAGCGCGTGATCTCCTCGATCGCCTTCGGCTGGTCGCCCGTCGGGACGTAGCCCGCCGATGTCTTGAGCTCGTTCAATCTGGGTACAGCGTACCCGTGCCCGAGCAGCCTCCCTACCGCGCGTACGCCGCCATCATGGGCACGTTTCTCGCCGGCATGGGCGCGGTCAGCGGCCTGGCGGCGGCGCGGAACCGCCCGCACGGAGAGATGGCGCCGATCGACCTGGCGCTGCTCGGACTCGCCACCTTCAAGGCCTCGCAGACCGTCGCCCGCGACAAGGTGACGAGCTTCGTCCGCGAGCCGTTCGTCGAGGGGGAGGCCCACGATGGCGAGGACGAGAAGCCCACGCACGAGACGGAGATGAAGCAGGCGATCGGCGAGCTCGTCACGTGCACTCGCTGCATCGGCACCTGGATCGGCGCGGGGCTCGCCTCGACGCAGATCCTCGCGCCGCGAACCGGCCGGCTGCTGACCTCGGTGCTGGCGGCGGGCGCGGTCAACGACTTCCTGCTGGCGGGCTTCAGCGCCCTGACGGCGAAGGCGAACGAGCTCGAGCAGCGCACCGGCGACGCGTAGCGCTTTACGGCGCCGTCACGACTCGTAACTAGGATTCGCGGCTGTGCGCCGGGCCGTCCCGATCCTGCTTCTGTTCGCCTTCCCCTCGACGGCGGGCGCCGCCGACCTCTCCGTCGCGCCGCGCGATTTCTCGCCCACCGCGGACCGCGTGCGCATTCAAGCGGCGCTGGGGAAGCCGGAGCACGTCGGACTTCAGCTCGTGACCGCGCGCGGCCGGACGGTGGGCTGGATCGCCGAGCCCCAGCGCCGCCGCTACCTGACCCTGCGCTGGAACGGTCGCCTCCGCGGCGTCCGCGTTCCTGACGGAAACTACGTCGTGCGCCTGGTCGGGAACGCGCGCTCGTTCGCCTCATCCCCGCTCCGGATCGATCAGACCGCCCCGAGGATCAGCCTCATCCGGGCGCGCAACCTGAGCGGCAACCCGTTCGCCGGCGACACGAAGCGGCTGACGACGATCTCTCCGAACGGGGACGGTCTGCGCGAGTCGGCGAAGATCTCGTTCACCCTGAACGAGCGCGCCCGCGTGCGCTTCGAGGTGACTCGCACGATCAGCGCACCTCAGACGATCTACGAGCTGACGGCCAACCTGCCGCCGGGGCGGCACACGTTCACGTGGCATCCGCATTGGTCAATGGGGGCACGGACGTATCTCCTCCGGCTCACCGCCGTCGACGGAGCGGGCAATCGCCGCACCTATGGCGCGGACAACGCCCAGACCGGCCGCAGGCTGACCTCCGCCGTCGTGCGCGTGCTCGGCGTCGATGCCGGCTTCGGCGGTGAGAGCTACGTCGCGGCGAGTTCGGCACGCCTCGCGATCGAGACCGATGCGAAGGCGTTGACGCTACAGACCTTCCGCGCGGGGGGAGAGGACACTCCCACCCACAGCGACTCGATCATGAACGGCGTCGCCGTCAATGCACCGGTCACGATCCCGTGGACCGCGCGTCACCGCCGCGCGACGCTGAACTTTGCGGTCGGGCCGTGGCCCACGGGCGTCTACTTCGTCAAGCTGACCGCCAACGACGGGCGAATCGGCTACGCGCCGTTCGTCGTCCGCCCGACCGTGCCCGGAGAGAAGAGTCGTGTGGCGGTCGTGATGCCGACGAACACCTGGCAGGGCTACAACTTTCGCGACTCGAACGGCAATGGCTGGGGTGACACGTGGTACGCGAAGGGCGCGCAGAGCACCGCCGCCCTCGGTCGCGCGTACCTCAGGCGCGGCGTGCCGCCGCAGTGGCGCAAGTACGACGTCGGCTTCCTGCGCTGGCTGCACGCAACGGGCAAGCAGCCCGATCTGATCACCGAGTCCGACCTGGAGTCGATCCGGACGGCGGAGGAGCTGATCCGACTGTACGACTTCGTCGTCTTCCCGGGCCACACCGAGTACGTGACGCGTCACGAGTACGACCTCGTCCGCAACTACCGCGACCTGGGCGGGAATCTCGCGTTTCTCTCCGCGAACAACTTCTTCTGGGAGGTCCGCCGCCAGGGAAGAACTCTGCGCCGGACGCAACTCTGGCGCAAGCTCGGCCGGCCCGAATCGGCTGTGCTCGGCGTGCAGTACCGCGCGAACGACGACGGGAAGATCCAGAAGCCCTTCGTCGTCCGGTCGCCGCAGAACGCACCGTGGCTCTGGGACGGAACGGGCCTCGGCGAAGGCTCTGTCTTCGGCCAGGAGCTCGGCGGCTACGGGATCGAGATCGACCAGACGACGCCGCTCTCGCCACCGGGAACGATCGTCCTCGCCGAGATCCCGGACCTCTACGGCCCGGGTTTGACCGCGCAGATGACCTACTACGAGACCGAGCAGGGGGCGAGGGTCTTCGCCGCCGGGGCGATCGACTTCGGTGGCACGGCGATGTTGCCGGCCGTGCGCCGGATGCTCGAGAACCTCTGGGCGAGACTGTCTCGGCCCTAGACGGCGATCGGCGGCGCTTCCGGCGTCGTGCGCGGCCCGTAGCGCAGCGCGACCGAGGCGAAGTAAAGCGCGAAGACCGTCATCCCGCCGGCGACGATCGCGAACACCGCCCTCGTCCCGACTGCCTGGAGCAGCGGCCCGGCGGCGACGAGACCCACCGGTCCCGCGAGCATCGAGACGGTCATCACCGCGGTCGATGAGCTACCGGATCTCGACCTCCTGAACAAGCTCCTCGAGACGGGCGTCGCGCCCCGTTAGGAGATACCGAGTTCCGCGGCGTACGCCCGGGCGTAGATCCGCTTCAGCTCCTGGACTCGCTCGACGTAGTGGCGGGTCTCGTCGAACTGGATCCCGACGCCGTCCTTCCGCCAGCGGTCGACGTTCGCCTGCCCCGCGTTGTAGGCGGCCAGCGCGAGCTCCTCGTCCTCGTACTTGTCGAGCAGGTGGCGGAAGTACCAGGAGCCGTAGCGCACGTTCAGCTCCGGGTTGTGCAAGTCCTCGGGCGTCCAGTGTTTCCCGCCGGTGCGGTCTGCGATCCCCTGCCCCGTTTCCGGCAGCAACTGCATCAAGCCGACCGCGCCGGACGAGGAGACAGCGTCGGCGTCGAACTTCGACTCCTGGTAGATCATCGCCGCGACGAGCTGCGGGTCGAGCGAGTAGTTCTCGGCGTGGCCGACCACGATCTGCTCGTAGCGGAGCGGATAGCGCAGCCGTTCGTACCAGCGCGGCTCGGTCTCGAGCACGTAGACGGCGAACGCAGTGACGACGAGTCCGAGCACGCCGACGCTCAGGAGCCTCACTTCGTCAGCTCCCGCATGACGCCGGCCACCCACGCGTCGAGCTCCTCGAGCGTGCCCGTATTCACGTAGGCGAAATCGGCGCGCTTCACCTTCTCCTTGTCGGGGAGCAGCCGCTGGTCGCGATCGTCGCGCGTGACGCGGCGCCGCTGCTCGCGCAGCTTTGCGGGCGCCGTGACGACGACGACCTTGTCGAAGCGCTTGTCGCCGCCCGTTTCGTAGAGGAGCGGCACCTCGGTGACACAGACTTCCGGTGGGCTCGGCAGCGCTGCGAGCTGCTCGCGCCAGGTCAGATACGCGGCGGCGACGCGCGGGTGCAGCAGCTGCTCGAGGAAGTCGAGCTTCACGCGGTCGTCGAACACGATCGCCGCGACGCGCTTGCGGTCGATCACGCCGTCCTCGCCGAGGACGCCCTCCCCCAGCTCGCTGACGATCGCCTCGCGCACCTCGGGATCGTCGCGCAGCAGATGATGGACGATCTCGTCGCTCGAGACGGTCGCGGCGCCCGCGTTCTGGAACGCGTACAGCGCTTCGCTCTTCCCGGCTCCGATCCCGCCGGTGATCGCGACCGCGACCGGACGGGGCAAGCTACGCGGCGGGAGTGGACTCGGGCTCGTCGCCCGACGCAGCATCGCTGTCGGCGGTCGACTCGACGACCGGCTCGTCGCCGGCGGCGGCGTCGGCATCCACGATCGACTCGGCCTCGAGCTCGACCTCGGCGGCCGCATCGGACTCGGGCGCCGGGGCGTCCTCGTCCTCGACCTCGACCTCGGGGGTCTCGCTTTCGACCTCCGCGACGGGCTCGGCGGTCTCGGTGCTCTCGCTCTCCTCTCCCTCAGCGGCAGGCTCGAGCGGGGGCGCCTCCTCCGCATCGGCGCTCGCGGAGCCGGCCGGGAAGACGTCCTCGGAGAGGTTCAGGTTCGGCGTCAGGTGCACGGACTCGCCGCCGTCGGCGCGCGGGAGCGGCTCCTGACCTTCCTCGACGCGCTTCAGCGAGAGGGAGAGGCGGCGCCGCTCGGCGTCTACCTCGAGGATGAGCACGTTGACCGCGTCGCCCTGCGAGACGACCTCGCGCGGGTTCTCGACGTGGTGCTGCGCCAGTTCGGAGATGTGCACGAGCCCCTCGACGCCGGGCAAGATCTCGACGAATGCGCCGAACGTGACCACCTTAGTGACGCGACCCTCGACGACGTCGTTCTCGTTGTAGCTCTCGATCACCTGCTGCCACGGGTCGGATTGCGTCTGCTTGAGGCCGAGTGAGATGCGCTGGCGGTCGCGGTCGATGTCGAGCACCTTGACCTTGACCTCCTGGCCGATCTCGAGCACCTCCGACGGGTGGTTGACATGGCTCCACGAGAGCTCGGAGATGTGGATCAGGCCGTCCATCCCGTTCAGGTCGACGAAGGCGCCGAAGTCGACGATGTTCGAGATCGTGCCCTCGACCACGTCGCCCGGGTTGAGCCGGTCGAGGATCATCTGAC
>JALYRA010000050.1 GCA_030855545.1 Actinomycetota bacterium
GACGCGGATCGTCAATCTCGGCCTGACCCTCGTGGCGATCGTTGACTGAGCGGCTGCCCACGTGGTCTCTGCTCGTGTTCATCGTTGCGCTTCCGTTCCACAACCTCGCGATGGCGCTGCTCTGGGACGCGGGAATGCGCGACCTCGCGCTCGACGCGGTTTCGGCCTGGAAGGAGGTGCTGCTGGCGGCCGCGCTCGGCGTGATCGTGTGGCGCCGCCGTGGGATCCCGTTCAAGTCGACTCCGGCCGACTGGCTCGCCCTCGCGTACGCGGGCTTCGTGCTCCTCTACGCGCTGATCCCGCAGGACTGGCTCGGCGGGGACGCGTCTGCGCGCGGGATCCTCTACGGGCTCCGCCACGACCTGACGCCTGTCGCCGGCTATTTCCTCGGCCGCGGGCTTTCGTTCTCGCAGCGCGACCGCGCGCGGATCGGCTGGGCGATCGTCGGCGTCGCCGCCGTCGTGGCGGCGTGGGGGCTCATCGACATCTACACCGTCTCGCTCCAGACCTGGCGCGACTCGGGCGTGCCCGGCTGGTTCGGGGAGCAGCTCGGGCTGACGTACGGCGGGCTCTCCGGCTTGCCGGAGAACTGGATCTTCAATCCGGGCGACGAGCGTCCGCTGCGCCGGCTCGTCTCGACCTTTCTCAGCCCGCTCGCGACCGCGTACCTCCTCCTGGCGGGGATCCTCTTTGCAGCCACCTGGAAGCGCTCACGCGCTCTCTCCGCGGTGACGCTCCTGCTCGCCGTCGGGCTCCTCTTCACCTACTCGCGTACGGCGATCGCCGCGCTCGCCGTCGGGCTCGTCGTCCTCGCGTGGGCACTGCGGAGCTGGTGGCCGGTCGCCGCGGCTGCCGTCTTCCTCGCGGCGGCGTTCTTCTTCGTCCGCGCCTACCCGGACTTCGCGCCGGAGACGCGGTTCACGAAAGCCGAGCTCGTCGAGCAGCGCGCCGGCGGGCAGGAGGAGCCGACGACCGGCGATGTGTTCGATCCGGACGAATCCTCGTTCGGCAGCCACCTCGACAGCCTCCGCGAGGGCGTGGAGACCGTCGCCCGGCATCCGCAGGGCTACGGCGTCGGCAACGCGGGCGTGACCGCCAAGCGCACCGACCGCGAGATCAAGGCCGGCGAGTCGACCTACACGGAGCTGGGCGTCGAGCTGGGGCTACTCGGGATGCTTGCCTTCATTGCGTGGAACCTTGCTCTGTTCCGTGTCACCCTCCGACGCGCCCCCTGGCTCGGGGCCACTCTCGCCGCCGTTCTCGCCCTGGCCGTCCAGACCGACGTGATCGGCGTCCACTGGCTCGCCTTCGTCCTCTGGACGCTCGCCGGCGAACGTGCTTGAGCAACGAGAACTCTCTAGCAAGCGCCGGTTCGCGCCGATAACAGGGTTGTGGATGCGGCCCACGACAACCGGCGACAGCTAGGGCAGCTGATGCTCGACGAAGGTCTTGTGACCAGCGAGCAGCTGTCACAGGCGCTCGCCGAGCAGGCCCGTTCAGGCCGACCGCTCGGAGCGATCCTCGTCGAGTTCGGCTTCGTCTCTGCGGGCGCGGTCGGAAATGCGCTCGCCGAGCAGCACGGTGGCCTACTCAAGACGGAGTTCGGGATCAGTGCCGGCTTGCACGCCCTTCCGGGCGGCGGCGGCCAATCGAATACCGCCACCGCGCCGCCCGACGCCGTCGCGCGGATTCGTGAGCTCGAATCCCATCTCCACACGGCACTCAGCGAACGAAACGGTCTCGTCGCGCGGGTCAGAGAGCTGGAGGCAGCGCGGTCACGAACCGAGGGGGCTGCAGCCGAACCACCGGTCGGCTGGTCCGACCTCGTGTCGACGCCGTCGCCGGACGGCTACGCGCTCGTCGAGTTTCCGGGCCCCCCGCCGCCGCTAGGGACGGTTGTCAGCATTGACGGCGTCGGCTTCGTCGTCCGCCGGATCGGCCCCTCGCCCCTCCCCGGCAGTGGCCTCCGCTGCGCTTTCCTCGAGCGCGTCTGACCCGTTTGGCTTGATCACCTCGGTGGCGACGACCGCCGCCCTCCCTTTTCGGACGCGCCGGCGGGCGCCGGCGATCGTGCGCTGCAGCTCCCGCTCGCTGGCGGCGATCCGGTCGTCGAGCTCCTTCGCGGCCGCCTTCAGCTCGTCCGCCCGGCCGTCCTCGTCGAAGACGGACTGACCGAGCTCGCGGATCTTCGTGTCGCGCTCGCGACGCAGCTGGAACGTCTCCTTTCGTAGCCGCACGGAGTCTCGGCCCGCTCGCGACCACGTGGAGATCGACGTGACGGCGACATCCGCCTCGTCGCGCACGCGGTCGGCCGTGCTGATCCCGGCGCGCGCGATCGGCGTGTCGGGCCAGCGCCTTGCGCCGGCGAGGAAGGTGGGGAGGAGGCAGAACGCGAGCACGACCGCGATCACCCCGAGCGGGAAAAAGCCGGCGAAGAGCAACACGACACCCAGGACGAACAGGGTCACCGCGATCACGAAGACGAAGATCGGCGGCCCGAGCCCGAAGTAGCGCGGCGCGGCGTGCTGGACGTCGATCGGCACGTCGCGCTCGTCGCTCGGCGCATCGGTGCGCCGCCCGCAGGCGGGGCAGAAGACGGCGTTCGCGGGGAGCTCGCCGCCGCAATGGGAGCACGCTGCCACTGCGGCGGTTGTCTCCCCAGCGGACGATTGCTACTCCTGCTCGCCGTCCTCCTCGTTCTCGCGAGCCGTAGGAACCGCTCAAGTCTCCCTGCAAATCCGCCGATACGGGGGCGTGGAAGCTCATGCCAGCATCCGGCGGCAGCTCGGCACGATCCTCGTCGAAGCGGGTCTTCTGACTGCTGAGCAACTCGAGGGCGCGATCGGCGTGCAACACCGCACCTCGAGACCGCTCGGGCAGGTGCTGGTCGAGCTCGGGTTCGTGTCCGCCGGGGCGGTCGCGAACGCCCTCGCCGAGCAGCACGGCGGCCTGCTCAAGACCGAGCACGGCGTCAGCGCCGGCCTGCATCCCGTCGAGGCGCCCGCGCCCCCCGCACTCACCGCCGCCGAGACCGGGCTGCGTACCGTCGCGACCCCCGAGCAGTTGGAGAGCCGGCGCCTCGTCGGCGAGCTCGACGCTCTCCGCGAGCAGTGCGTTGCGCTGCGTCGCGGTGTCGCTCTGCTCGAGTCCGAGCTCGAGCGCCTGCGCGACAGCGTGTAGGGATATCGTCGCGGCATGGCGATCGACCCTCGCGCCGGTATCGGTCATGTCCACCTCAAGGTTGCGGACATCGAGCGTGCGCTCGCATTTTATTTGGGCGTGCTCGGCTTCGAACTGCAGCAGCGGATGGGGGAGGCTGCGGCGTTCGTCTCCGCGGGCGGCTACCACCATCACATCGGTCTGAACACGTGGCAGAGCCGCGGTGGCTCGCCGCCTCCGCCCGGCCACACGGGTCTCTTCCACTTCGCGATCCTCTATCCCGACCGGCCCGCGCTCGCCGATGCGCTGCGCCGTCTCGTCGCGGCGGGCCATCCCGTCAGCGGAGCCTCCGACCACGGCGTCAGCGAGGCGATCTACCTGAACGACCCGGACGGCAACGGCGTCGAGCTCTACCGGGATCGGCCGGAGGACGAATGGCCGCGCGACCCCGACGGCGGCGTGGCGATGGTCAGCGAGCCACTCGACCTGAACGCTCTGCTCGCCGAGGCCCCGGATGCCTAGGGGCTACATGGAGGGCCCGGCAGCCGACGAGGCCGAGCGCCGGCTCGACGAGCTCGAGCGCGGGGTCGAGAAGCCGACCGAGGAGCGGCTTGCCGTCTTCGGCTCGACCGCCGACGACCCGTCGAAGCACTTCATTGGCTGGCGCGACGACGTCGATCCGGATGAGCTGTTCACGTCCGGCAAAGCGTGGGGCATCTCGGTCATGCGCCGCCCGGCGTAGTACAACTAGGTCATGGCGAAAGCGGTCGAGCAGCTCGAGCGCGTGATCATCCGCTTCGCGGGCGACTCGGGCGACGGGATGCAGCTCACCGGCGACCGCTTCACGAGCGAGACCGCCGTCTTCGGGAACGACCTCTCGACGCTGCCGGACTTCCCGGCCGAGATCCGCGCCCCGCCCGGCTCGCTCCCCGGCGTCTCGGGCTTCCAGCTCCACTTCGCCGACCACGAGATCCTGACGCCGGGCGACGCGCCGAACGTGCTCGTCGCGATGAACCCGGCGGCGCTGAAGACGAACGTCGGCGACCTGCCGAAGGGCGGCACGCTGATCGTCGACACCGACACCTTCAAGGAGCGCAACCTGCAAAAGGCCGGGTACGAGACGAGCCCGCTCGAGGACGGCTCGCTCGCCGACTACCACCTGCACGAGGTGGCGCTGACGTCGATGACGGTCGGGGCGCTGAAGGGGATCGAGGGCGTCACCTCGCGCGAGGCGGAGCGCTCGAAGAACTTCTTCGCGCTCGGCCTGATGAGCTGGCTCTACAACCGGCCCACCGAGGGGACGCTCGAGTACGTCGAGAAGAAGTTCGGCAAGCGGCCCGAGATCGCGCAGGCGAACGCGACCGCGTTCAAGGCCGGCTACGCCTACGGCGAGACCTCCGAGGACTTCGCGGTCAGCTACGAGATCGCGCCGGCGAAGATGCCGCCGGGCGTCTACCGGCAGATCAGCGGCAACACCGCGCTCGCCTACGGATTGATCGCCGCCTCCAAGCTCTCCGGGCTCGACCTGTTCCTGGGCGCGTACCCGATCACGCCGGCGAGCTCGATCCTGGAGGAGCTGGCGCGGCACAAGTCCTTCGGCGTCCGCACGTTCCAGGCCGAGGACGAGATCGCCGCGGTCGGCGCCGCTTTGGGGGCGGCCTTCGGCGGCTCGCTCGGCGTCACGACCTCCGCCGGGCCGGGGATCGTGCTGAAGCAGGAGACGATCGGGCTCGGGATCATGCTCGAGCTGCCGCTCCTGATCCTCGACATCCAGCGCGCCGGCCCGTCGACAGGGATGCCGACGAAGCCGGAGCAGGCCGACCTGCTGATGGTCATGTTCGGGCGCAACTCCGAGAGCCCGGTGCCGGTGCTCGCGGCTTCGACGCCGTCGCAGTGCTTCCACGCCGCGATCGAGGCGGCACGGATCGCGCTCAAGTACCGCACGCCCGTCTACCTCCTCAGCGACGCGTATCTCGCGAACGGTTCCGAGCCATGGTTGATTCCGAAGGTCGAGGATCTGCCCGACATCTCGACCGAGTTCGCGACCGCGGACGGCGACGAGTTCATGCCGTATGCGCGCGATCCTGACACGCTCGCCCGGCCGTGGGCGATCCCCGGCACGCCCGGCCTGGAGCACCGGATCGGCGGGCTCGAGAAAGCCGACGTGACCGGCTCGATCTCCTACGACCCCGAGAACCACGACCTGATGACGCGCCTACGCGCCGCCAAGGTGGCCGGGATCGCGAACGACATCCCGCTGCTCGA
>JALYRA010000060.1 GCA_030855545.1 Actinomycetota bacterium
GCCGCTGCGACCGCCTTCCCCTCGTCGACGAGCGCGTGCACGAGGTGGCCGAGATCGGACGGGTTGTCCTCGGCGGCGAAGTGCGGATCGTGCGGGAGCCCGGTCAACGCCGCGACGGCGTTCACCGTCGCGTTGAAGATCAGCTTCGACCACTGGGCTGGCTTGAGATCGGGGAAGGCGCGGGCCTTCAGACCGGAGCGCTCGATCAGCGCGGCGAGCTCCTGCACGCGTTCGTAGGGGATCCCGTTGTACGGCCCGAGCCAGGTCTCGGTGTCGAGGATGTACTCGATGTGCGTGTCGTCGTGGCGGGTGCCGCTCATGAACGTCACGCCCGAAACGAGCTGCCAGTCGCCGTGCCTGCGGACGATCTGCTCCGCGCCGAGGCCGTTCTGGACGGTGACCACCGTCGCTTCGGGAAAGCGGCCGGCGAGCGACCGCGCCGCCGCGTCGAGCGCTGTCGCCTTTGTCGCAACGATCGCGACGTCGAGCTCGGGTAGCTCCGCCGGATCGTCGGTGGCGCGGACTCGGCCGGTGAACTCGGCACGACCCGTCACCTCCAGCCCCTCGGCCTCGAGCGCCCGCGCGTGCTCGGGCCGGCGCGTCAGCACCCAGACGTCGGCGACGCGGCTCAGGTGAGCCGCGTAGAGGCTGCCGATGACCCCGGCTCCGACGACGCAGACGCGCTCGATCATCTGACGCGAGTATCCCGCGCCGGTGACATGTCAGTCAATGCTCTCTCAGGCTCAGTCGGCGACGACAGCGGTGCACTCGATCTCGATCAGAAGGCCCGGGACCGCGAGACCGGTGATCCCGACGATCGTTTGCGCAGGATGCTCGGCGCCGCCGGTCACGTCGTCGATCGCGGCGGTGATCGTCTCGTACTCGGTCGGGTGGAGCGTGTAGACCGTCCGACGCACGACGTCGTCCCAGTTCACGCCGGCCGCACGAAGAGCGATCTCGACGTTACGCATCGCGGCTTTCGTCTGCTCCCCGAGATCAGCTCCGCCGACGATGCCGAACTGAGGGTCGAGCGCGACCTGGCCCGCGAAGTGGACGACCTTCGTTCCTGCTGCGATCGCGATATGGCTGAAGCCGGGGGCCGGGTGCAGCTCCGGCGGGTTCACGAGCTCACGGTGATGCGACATCTGGCGCTCCTTTCGTAATCAGACGACGGAACTCGCCGTCAGTGACGAGTCTGCGCTTGCTGGTGCCGAGCTTCTTTACGGCCGCCAAGACTTCGGCGCGGCGCTCCTCCGGCAGTTCGAGCCCAAGCTCCTCGGCCTTGAGCCGAACCGAGTCGAGCCCGCTCTTCTTCCCCAGCACGATCCCGCGCTGCGCCCCGACGAGCTCCGACGAGTAGGGCTCGATCGCGGGCGGATCGTGAAACTGGCTCGCGACCGCGCCGCTCTCGCGGGTGAAGAGGTTGTCGCCCGTGATCGGCGTCCAGGGCGCCAGCTCGTAACCCGAGCGGTCGCGGACGAGCGCGGCGAGCTCGCGCGCCTTGGAGAGATCGAGCCGCGTCGGGATCCCGTAGAGCGCCTCGAGGGCCAGCGCCACCTCGAGCAGATTGGCGTTGCCGGCCCGCTCGCCCATCCCGTTCACCGTCCCCTGCACCCAGCTCGCGCCCGCCTGCACGGCTGCGACGGCCGCCGCAGTCGCGAGCCCGAAATCGTCGTGGCCGTGCCAGTGGACGGGGACGTCGAGCCAGTCGACAGCCTGGCCGACGAGATACGCGGCGCCCTCCGGCGTCGCGATCCCGATCGTGTCGACGACCGCGACCTCCTTCGCGCCCGCCTCGACCGCGGCCTCGTAGGCGCGGCGGAAGTAGCCGAGGTCGGCGCGCGAGCCGTCGACGCCGAAGAACGCGACCGTGATCCCCTCCCCGGCGGCGAACGAGACCGCTTTGCGGATCCGGCCGAGCATGTCGTCGTGCGAGACGCCGAGCGCGGCGAGCTTCGCGTCCGAGATCGGGCTCTCGATCACCGCGGCGCCTACCCCGAGGCCGGCGAGCTGCTCGACGTCCGCCTGCACGGCGCGCGCGAAGCCCCAGACCTCGGCGTTGAGGCCGGCGGCGGCGATCGACCGGATCGCTTCTGCATCCTCCTCCGAGACGCGCGCGAAGCCGGCCTCGATCCGGTCGACGCCCGCGTCGTCGAGCGCGCGGGCGATCACGAGCTTGTCCTCCGGCGAGAGGACGACGCCGACGGTCTGCTCGCCGTCGCGCAGGGTCGT
>JALYRA010000095.1 GCA_030855545.1 Actinomycetota bacterium
GTTCTACCCCTCCTCGCCGTTCTCGAGCGAGACGGCGGCGTTCACGAGCGCCAGGTGGACGAGGCCCTGCGGGAAGTTGCCGAGCTGCTCGCCGTTCTCGGGGTCGATCTCCTCGGCGTAGAGGCCAACGTCGTTTCCGAGCTCGACGAGCTGCTTCATCAGCTCGTGTCCCTCCTCTGCCCGGCCGGCCCGGCCGAGCGTGTCGACGAGCCAGAAGGAGCAGGTGAGGAAGGCGCCCTCCGTTCCCTTCGACTCGGCGTTGCGGTAGAGCAACGGCCCCCCTGCGGACAGCTCGCGACTGACCGCGTCGAGGGTCGAACGGAACCGCGGCTCCGCAGCTCTCGAGTACGCGCACAGCGGCAGCGAGAGGAGCGACGCGTCGACCTCGTCGCCGAGGTCGGGCGCGCGGACGTAGGTGCGCGACTTCTCGTTCCAGCCCTCGGTCTCGATCCAGTCACGAACGGCGTCCGCTTCCTCGCGCCAGCGAGCACCGGAACCGGGGATCGCACCTTCGCCGGCGAGCCTCGCGGCGCGGTCGAGCGCGGTCCAGCACATCGCCTTCGACTGGACGAAGTCGTGCAGCTCGTCCCGGACCTCCCAGATCCCGGCGTCCTTGCGGCGCCAGGCCTCGGCGACGAAGTCGGCGAGCGCAGCGAGCTCGCGCCCAACGTCCGGGCCGAGCGCACCCGTCGCCTGCCGCAGCCGCGACGCGCTCTCGAGTAGGTGACCGTAGACGTCGAGCTGGAGTTGATCCGCGGCGGCGTTTCCGAGCCGAACAGGACGCGAGCCGCGATAGCCGGGCAGGTCGAGCTCCTGCTCCTCCTCCTCATCGGAGGTGCCGTCGAGCCGGTAGAGCGGCTTCACCTCCGGGACGTCCGGCCGGATCGCGTCCATCTGCCAGTCGAAGAACGCCTGCGCCTCCTCGCGGTATCCCAGCGAGAGCAGCGCGCGCATGGTGTAGATCCCGTCCCGGAGCCAGCTGTAGCGGTAGTCCCAGTTGAGGTCGCCGCCGATCCGCTCGGGCAGCGACGTCGTCGGCGCGGCGAGGATCGCCCCGGTCGGGTCGTAGGTGAGCAGCTTCAGCACGAGCGCGCTTCGAAGGACTGCGTCGCTCCAGCGACCGTCGTAGGTGGCCCGCGACGTCCAGTCCATCCAGCGAGCCGACGAACGCTCGACCTCGAGCTCGGCATCCTCGCGCGACGAGAGCGCTCCGGTCGAGACGAGGAACGTCGCCCTCCGGTCAACCCCCAGCTCGAAGTGACCGTCGCCCGCGTCCCACGCTCGAAACTCGAGCTGCGTGTGGTCGCCGCGCGGCGCGAAGCGCCACTGCATCGGCACGGTTCCATCGAGCTGATCGACGAGCCTGACGAGGTCGCGCCGCTCGCCTTCGAGCTGCGTCATCGCGTCGGTCACGCGAACGGAGCCTGTCGTCGTCGTAAAGACGGTCTCGAGAACGTTCGTGTGCTCGCGGTAGCGGCGCACCGCCTCGAAGCGCTCGAGCGGGCGCAGCTCGAAGCGACCGCCCTCGTCGGCGTCGAGGATCCGGTCGAAAACGGACGGCGAGCCGGCGTTGGGCAGGCAAAGCCAGTCGATCGAGCCGTCTCGGCCGACGAGCGCGGTCGTGTGCCCGTCGCCGATCAGCGCGTAGTCGGCGATGGGCAGGTAGCCGTCGGTCCGCATCAGGCCGTTCTGCCCAGGTGCGCGGTTACCTATGCCCGAAGTGGTGAGCCGGGGGAAGCGAGGCTCCTACGTCGGCGCTCGCGATCTTCCGGGCGAGCGGTCCAAGGCTCTCGAGCGAGTCGACGACGATGTTCCGGTTCTCCTTGATCCGCTCGTAGCGGCCGTGGGCGAGGAGGAGCGGCTCGCCGCGGACGATCGCCCGGTTCCGCTCGTAGAGCTCGGGCGAGACGATCAAGTTCACCTGGCCGAGCTCGTCCTCCAGCAGCATGAAGACGATCCCGCTTGCGGTTGCCGGCCGCTGGCGCGCGACTGCCATTCCTGCGAAGACAACCCTGCTCCGGTGCGGCGCCTCGTTCAGCTGGTCGCTCCGAAGGACGTCAGGCGGCAGGTACGGGCGGAGCAACGTCAGCGGGTGGACATCGATCGAGACGCTCGTCGTCGCGTAGTCGGCGAGCATCCGCTCCCAGGCGGTCAGGTCTGCGAGGGCGGGTGTCGCCACGGTCGGGTCGAGCTCGAGCGCCAGTTGCTTGTGCTCCCGCTTCACCGTCCGCGGGCGGGTGACGAGTCCGAGTTCCCAGAGCAGGTCGCGCCGTTTCCCCCAGCGGTCGCACGCGCCGCTCTTCAAGAGCGCTTCGAGCTCGCGGGCATCGAGCGGGACGCGACGGGCTAGATCGGCCACGCCGAGGAACTCGCCGTTCGCCTCGCGCTCGGCGACCACCGCTTCGGCGTCGTCTTTCCCGACCGACTTCACGTACTCGAGTCCCATCCGGACGGTGCCCTCCTCCCAGGTGCAACACACCTCGCTCAGGTTCATGTCCGGTGGCCGCACCTCCACCCCGCGCCGTTGGGCATCCCGAACGAGAGAGGACGGCGGGTAGAAGCCCATCGGCTGCGCGTTCAGCAGCGAGCAGAGGAACTCGGCCGGGTAGTGGTGCCGCAGCCAGGCCGACTGGTAGGCGAGCAGCCCGAACGCGGCTGCGTGCGACTTCGGGAAGCCGAAGCCGGAGAAACCGGTGAGCTTGTCGTAGACGAGGTTCGCCGTCTCGGCATCGACGTCCTTCGCCGCCGCTCCCTCGACGAACCGCTCGCGAAACGACTCGAGCGCCTCGACGCTCCGCTTCCGGCTCATCGCGCGTCGCAGCCCCTCCGCCTCACCGACCGTGAAGCCGGCGAGCGCCATCGCCACCTCGAGCACCTGATCCTGGAAGACGACGACGCCGTGCGTGTCGCGGAGCGGCTCGCGCAGCAGCTCGTGGTCGACCGGCGGCACGTAGGACGGATCGACCCGCAGCCGCTCCCGCGCGTCGATGTACGGGTGCACCGCCTTGCCCTGGATCGGCCCGGGCCGGACGAGCGCGACCTGGACGGTCAGGTCGTCGAGGTTTGCCGGCTTCGTTCGCAGCAGGCTCTGCATCTGCGCGCGGCTCTCGATCTGGAAGTCGCCGATCGTGTCCGCTCTCTGGATCTCCGCGTAGACCTCCGTGTCGTCGAGTGGGATCCGGGAGAGGTCGATCGGCTCGCCGTAGACCTCCGCAATCTGCTCGACGCAGTCCTCGACCGCCGAGAGCATCCCGAGCCCGAGCAGGTCGATCTTGAGAAAGCCTGCGTCGGCGCACGAATCCTTGTCCCACTGGCAGAGCTGGCGACCGGTCATCGCTGCCGGCTGCACGGGGACGAGCTCGATCAGCGGCCGTGACGAGATCACCATCCCGCCGGGGTGCTGCGAGATGTGGCGCGGCAGGCCCGAGATCTCCCGCGTCAGCTCGGCGAAGGCACGCCAACGCGGCGAGAGCATGCGCCGCTCCACTTCGGGGAGCAGCGCGAGCTCGTCGGCGACGCGCTTCGCGTCCCAGCCATCCGAGACCCGCGCGAGCCGCTCCAGCTCGGCGAACGGGAGCCCGAGCGCCTTGCCGACGTCGCGGATCGCGCCGCGCGCCCGGTAGGTGGAGAAGCTCGCGACGAGCGAGGCGTGCTCGCGCCCGTATCGCTCGGTGACGCCGACGATCAGCTGCTCGCGGATGTCGCGCGGGAAGTCGAGGTCGATGTCCGGTACCGACGCGAGCTCGCGGTTGAGGAAGCGGCCGAGCGAGAGGTTCTGCGCGACCGGGTCGACGTGCGAGAGCCCGGTCAGGTAGCAGACGATCGAGCCGACCGACGAGCCGCGCCCCCGCCCCGGCGGGAGCCAGCGTCGCGGCGATCCCGGCCCGCGGATCCCGTTCGCGATCTCCCGCGCCAGCTCGAGCACCTCCCAGTGGAGGAGGAAGAAGCCGGCGAGCCCGAGCTCGTCGATCAGCCTGAGCTCCTGCTCGAGCCGCGCCCGAGCCTGACCAAGTAACAGTCTGTTACTTGGCGGGTAGCGCTCGGAAAACGCGTCGTTGCACACCTCGGCGAGTTGGCGGATCGCGGGCTCGACGCCCTCGGAGAAGTCGGGATAGCGGTAGCCGAGCTCGGCGGTCAGGTCGAATTCGAGCCGCGCCGCCACCTCGGCGGTGCGGCGAACGGCGTCGCGGTCGTCGGGGAAGAGCTCCAGGACATCGGCAGGGGCGCGCAGGATGCTCTCCCGGTTGCCGCGCCGCTCCTGCTCGCAGGACTCGAGCGAGGTGTTTTGACGGATCGCGACGAGCACGTCCTGGAGCGCGGTGCGGCGCGGGTGGTGCGCGTGGACATTGCCGGTGACAACCGTGCTGACACCGGCGTACTCGGCGAGGCCCCGCAAGAGCGCGTTCCGGTGCACGTCACCGCGCTCGAAGGGCCGCTGCAGCTCGACGTAGAAGCGCTCCGGCCCGAAGGCGCGGGCGAGCTCGGCGGCGGCGTTCGGGTCGCGGATCCCGAGCCCCTGGCGGGCGCAGCCCGAGAGGCAGACGAGCCCGTCGTTCAGCTCCGCGAGCAGGGCCGGGTCGAGCGCCGGCGGCACGAGCTCACCTTCCTTGGGCCGTGTCTGCGCATGCGCTGCGGTGAGGAGGCGACAGAGGTTCGCGTAGCCGTGCGCCGACTCGACGAGCAGGGTCACGTGCGACCCGCCGTGGAGGGTTACCTCGGCGCCGGTGATCGCTCGCACGCCGACGAGCTTCGCTGCGTGCGCGAGCTCGAGCGAGCCGTAGACGCCGTCATGATCGGTGAGAGCGATCTCTTCGTAGCCGAGCTCTGCCGCTCGCAGCGCGAGCTCCTCGGGGTGCGAGGCGCCGTCGAGGAACGAATAGGCTGAATGACAGTGGAGCTCGACGTATCCCAACCGCTGCTCCTAGCCGCCGGAGCGGGTGAGGTCGTCGGCGATTCGGAGGACCGTCGCGTCGAGATCCTGTGTGACCGCGACGAGCTGCATGTGACCTGGACGCGGTTCGGACCGGGGCGGGACGGCGCCGATCTGCACATCCATCGCCACCACACCGACGCCTTCTATGTCCTGGCGGGCGAGCTGACGGTCCTGCTCGGCGCAGACGGGAACGAGTCGGCGGCTCCGGCAGGCTCGCTCGTGCTCGCGCCGCCGCTCGTCGTCCACGGCTTTCGCAACGGAGGCGACGCGGAGCTCCGCTACCTCAACTTCCACGCCCCCGGCGCAGGGTTCGCCGACTATCTGCGCGGCCTGACGCAGGGATTCGACTCCGAAGCTCCACCCGACGACGGCGGCCGGTCGGCTGAGGACGCGATCGTCGTCCCACCCGGGAGCGGCGGCGTCCTCATCGACCGGAAGGAGATCCGGATCGAGATTCGGGACGAACCGGGGCCCGCATCGGATCGACTGACCTGCCTCTATCGCCTTCCCGACGGGCGGCTCCTCGACATTCGCGCGTAGGCCGTACCTACGCGCGTTAGCCGTCCGTTGCACAACCGTATGCGCCTGCTCGCGACCCTGATGGCCTCGATCACATTGATCACGACCGGCCTTTTCGCGCGCGCTCTCGTCACCGAAGGCGACTCCACGCCGACGGTCGCCTCCTCGCGCTAGGCGCGTTGCGAGAACCAGCAACCTGCTTCCTCGTCTCTGAACACGCACGCGTTCCGCCCCGATTCGAGCACGAGGTCGAAGTAGCGTCGGTCGAGCGGATCCTCCGTCCACCAGCGGTCGACGACGCGCCACTCCTCGCGAACGAGCGAGACCGCCTCGCGGTTCACCCGCACCGGCACCCCGACGGGATTCGCCTCGACGAGCGCCGGTCGCGGCGCGTTGATGCGCGCGGCGGAGCTCAGCACGTTGACCTGCCGTCTTCGGACCTGGCTGGGGTCTGACCCCAGACATGTCCGCAAAGGACGGTTATTCGTCCCGCGGCACGAACAGCGCCCGCGCTTCGGGAATCCGCGACCATGGCGCCACCTCCACGACGGCGACGACGGAACCTGAGCCGGTGCTGGCGCGCACCTGGCGCAGGCCGTCACTCAGGCGGGCCTGCAACTCGTCGCCCACCGGCTTCACGAGCTCGAGCTGCTGGCCGGTGGACTGGGAGAGCTCGACCGCCTCCAGGCGGAGCTCCAGGACGGGGGCGGGGATCTCGAGCAACTTCGGGCCGAGCGCGGCACGGAGCCGCGGCCGCTCGGCGGTCGGCTCGCGCAGGGTCACGGTGCGGCGCCAGGAGCCGCCGCCGACGAGCTTCGCGGAGAGAGCGACCTTGCGGAACGGCCGTTCCGCCCGCTCCGGACGCGCGAGCAGCCGGTCGAGCAGGGAGCCGAACGCCCGGCGGAGCGTCAGCTCGTTCCCGATCGCCTCGGGGAACTCGAGCGCCTCGGCAAGCTCGGCGGCCGGGCGTCGCCCCCGCACGCGACCGCTCTCACCTCCTCGCGCCAGCGACCACGCCTGCCGGCCGTCCCGGCCGAGCCGCTCCGCGACCGCTCCCCCGGGCAGGGACGCCAGCTCCCCCAAGCGGCGAACGCCCAGCCCTTCCAGTTCCGCGTACCGACCGGCCGGGAGCGGCAGGAGCGACAGGGGGAGCGGCGCCAGGAACCCCTCCTC
>JALYRA010000114.1 GCA_030855545.1 Actinomycetota bacterium
CCGCGCTGATCGGGGCCGCGATCGGGTTCCTCTGGTACAACGCCTTCCCGGCCGAGGTGTTCATGGGCGACACGGGCTCGATGGCGTTCGGCGGCGCGCTGGCCGGGTTCGCGATCGTCACCGGCACAGAGGCGCTGCTGATCCTGATCGGCGGCATCTACGTGGTCGAGGCGCTGTCCGTGATCATCCAGACCGTCAGCTTCAAGTACTGGGGCCGCCGCGTCTTTCTGATCGCGCCGATCCACCACCACTTCGAGATGAAGGCCTGGTCCGAGACGAAGATCATGGTCCGCTTCTGGATCATCGGGGCGATCCTCTGCGCCTGCGGCTTCGTCCTCTACTACCGCTACTACCTTCAGTTTCGGCTCAAGTGAACCGCGTCCTCGTGCTCGGTCTCGCGCGGTCCGGGCTGGCGGCGAAGGCGGCGCTCGAGGCGAACGGGGTCGAGGTCGCCGCGGCCGACCGGACGCTCGGCAACGACACCGACCTCGGCCTGCTCGGCGGCGTCGACGTGCTCGTGAAAAGCCCGGGCGTACCCGGCGACGCGCCGCTCGTGGTCGCGGCGCGCGAGCGGGGGATCCCGGTCTGGAGTGAGATCGAGCTTGCGTCGCGCCTGCTGCCGAATCCGATCGTCGGTGTCACCGGCACAAACGGGAAGACAACGACGACGGAGTTGCTCGGGGCGATGCTCGGCACGCCGACGGCCGGCAACGTCGGCACCGCATTGAGCGAGCTCGTCGGCGGGGCGCCGCCCGATGAGTGGATCGTCTGCGAGCTCTCGAGCTTCCAGCTCGAGGACATCGAGAGCTTCCGGCCCAGGATCGCCGTGCTGCTCAACCTCGAGCCCGATCATCTCGACCGGCACGGGAGCTTCGAGGCCTATCGCGACGCCAAGCTGCGCATCTTCGAGAACCAGACGGAAGACGACGTCGCCATCGTGCCCCGGAGGTTCGGCCCGGTGCCCGGCCATGGTCGCCGCGTCGAGTTCGCCGCCGACGACGAACTGCCGGCGGAGCCGCTGATCCCGGGCGCGCACAACCGCGAGAACGCGGCCGCCGCGACCGCAGCGGCTCGCGCCGTCGGCCGCAGCGACGATCAGATCGGGAACGCCCTCGAGACCTTCCCCGGTGTCCCGCACCGGCTCGAGCTGGTCGCCGAGCGCGAGGGAGTCCGGTGGGTGAACGACTCGAAGGCCACGAACACCGCAGCCGCCCGCCGGGCGCTCTACGCCTTCGACGCACCCCTCCAGCTGATCCTCGGCGGCTCGCTCAAGGGTGAGTCCTTCGAGGCGTTCGCCGAGGATGTCGGCCGCGCGAACGTCCTCGTCGCATACCTGATCGGCGAGGCAGCGAAGCCGCTCGCTGCCGACCTCGGCCATGCGAACGTCCCCGTCTCGCTCGCAACGACGCTCGAGCGCGCGGTGGCCGAGGCCGCGAGCGCCGCCGAGCCGGGCACCGTCGTGCTGCTCTCGCCCGCCTGCGCGAGCTACGACCAGTTCCGGGACTACGAACACCGGGGAGAGGAGTTCAGGAGGCTCGTAGAGAACCTCCAAGGGTGAAGGCTTCGACCGGCCAGCTCGAGCAGCGCGTGCTCGTCCTCGTCACGCTCGCCCTGGTGGCGTTCGGTCTCGTCATGGTCTACAGCGCCACCTCGGCTGCGGCCGCCCTGGGCAACGGCGATCCGATCACGTTTCTGAAGCGGCAGGGGATCTACGCTCTTGCCGGGGTGGCGTTGCTGCTCGTCGCGTCGCGCTTTGACCACCGCAGGCTGCGGCAACTCGCGCCGCCGCTCATGCTGGCGGCGCTCGGCCTCTGCCTCGTCGTGCTCGTCGTCGCCCCGGAGATCAACGGCGCCAAGCGCTGGCTCGACCTCGGTCCAGCGAGCTTCCAGCCGTCCGAGCTCGCGAAGCTGGCGCTCCTTGTCTGGGCGGCCGCGCATCTCGCACGCAAGGGCGCCCCGCAGACACTCGGTGAGCTCTGGCGCCCGATCGGCATGCTGACGACGCTCTTCTGCGTGCTGATCATCCTCGAGCCCGACCTCGGAACGACGATTTCGCTGCTCCTGATGCTCGCGGCAATGCTCGTCGTCGCTGGAGTGCCGGGCCGTGTGCTCGGCGCCGCAGGCGGCCTCGCGATCGCGGGTGGGCTCGCGGCGATCTGGGCCGAGCCGTACCGGCGCGCGCGCGTCTTCAGCTTCCTCGATCCGTGGGCGGATCCGGAGAACTCCGGCTTCCAGACCGTGCAGGCGATGATCGGGATCGGCTCCGGCGGCCTCACCGGCAAGGGGCTCGGCGAAGGCGTCCAGAAGATCAACTACCTGCCCGAGCAGCAGACGGACATGATTCTCGCCGTGATCGGCGAGGAGCTCGGCCTGATCGGGACGACCGCGGTCATCTGCGCGTTCGCCGCGTTCGCATTCGCGGGCTTCACCGTTGCGCTGCGCTGTCGCGACCCGTTCGGGAAGCTGCTTGCGGCCGGGATCACTGCGCTCGTCTGCGGCCAGGCGTCGATCAACCTCGCAGCCGTGCTCGGGATCGCTCCCTTGACCGGAATCCCGCTGCCGTTTCTCTCCTACGGTGGCTCGAGCCTCGTCGTCCTGCTCGCCGCAGTGGGAATCCTCCTTAACATCGCCTCCGATGACCGCGCCCCACAGGCTTCCAGAAAAGGAGTTGCGAGTTCTGATCGCAGCCGGCGGAACAGCCGGCCACGTGCTGCCGTCGCTCGCGATCGCCGAAGCGCTCCGCGGGCGCGGCGCCACGGTGACGTTCGCCGGGTCGCCGGATCGCGTCGAGGCTAGGCTCGTCCCGGAAGCGGGTTACGAGCTCGACACCTTCGAGATCTCCGGTTTTCCGCGCGCGCCGTCGGCCGCCCTCCTGCGGGCGCTGCTGCTCGCCGGACGAGCGCCTCACGCCTGCGCCGCGATCCTGAGGCGACGGCTCCCGCACGTCGTTCTCGGCGGCGGCGGCTTCGTCGCGGGGCCGATGGTCTACGCGGCCTGGCGGCGGCGGGTCCCGGCAGCGTTGACCGAGGCCGACGCGCATCTCGGCCTCGCGAACCGGCTTGCGGCGCCGTTCGCGCGTCGCGTTTTCCTCGCCTATGCAATCCCGGGCCGGAGCGGCGCCAAGTACCGCGTCACCGGCCGACCGGTGCCGGCTGGACACCGCGGTGTCTCCAGGGAGGAGGGCAGACGCCGCTTCGGGTTGCCGGCGGACCGACCGGTGATCGCCTTCTTCGGTGCGCT
>JALYRA010000126.1 GCA_030855545.1 Actinomycetota bacterium
GTCGTCACGAGGTACTGGACGCCGATCACCTTGTGGTCGGTGTTGACCTTGAAGTAGTCGCGCCAGCTGTAGGCGCCGTGGCTCGCGTGGTCGTCGACGCGCGTCGGCCGCCCGGAGATGTAGTAGACCCAGTAGTCGAACGAGCCGATGCCGGCGAGGAAGCCGATCGGCGCCGTGGTCAGGAACCCGACCACCGTGATCACGGTCCAGTCCCAGGTCGGGTCGTAGTGGCCGATGAAGCGGAAGAAACAGACGATGCCGGCGCCGAAGGCGAAGAAGAGCGGCGTCACCCAGGCCGCTCGGAGCATGCCCGGCTTCGTCAGGCGGTCGAGCCCGCGGCGCGGCGGCGGCGGCGTGTGCGCGTGGTGCGCCTCGTGCGTATGGGCGACGTCGGTCACGAACCCCCCTGTTGACCTTCGACCAGATACTGCACGAGTCGGTCGAGCTGCTCGGCGGTGAGCGACTTGTCGTACGTGTTCGGCATCACGTCGGGCTGGTACCCCTGGGCGAGATCGGCGTTCGGATCGACGATCCCCTCCCGGATGAACTCCTCGAGCGGCGCGCCGCCGGCGTCGATCTGATCGAGGCCGGGACCGACCTCGGCGTCCGACCCCGCGGGCTCGAACGCATGGCAGCCGCCGCAGCCGGCGGTCGCGAAGACGGTCTCGCCGGAGTTGGGATCCCCGCCGGGCGCAGACGACTCGCCCGCGAGGAACCGCTCGTACTCCGGGCGGTCGACGACCCGCACAGGCGCGCGCATGGTCGCGTGGCCGAGGCCGCAGAGCTCGGTGCAGACGACCGCGTACGAGCCCTTGCGGTTCGGCGTGATCACGAGCGTGGTCTCGATTCCCGGCACGGCGTCGGACTTCTGCCCGAACTCCGGCACCCAGAAGGCGTGGATCACGTCGAGCGAGTGCAGCGTCAGCTTGACCGCCTCGCCGAGCGGCAGCACGAGCTCTCCGGAGACGACCTTCGGCTCCCCCGGATACTCGAACCGCCAGGCGAACTGCTGCCCGGTGACGGCGATCCGGATCGGGTTCGGGCCTGGATCGTCGTTCTTCGCGAGGACGATCGCGCTGACGACCGAGATCGCGGTCACGAGCACGGCCGGAATCGCGGTCCAGACGATCTCGAGGCCAGTATGCCCGTGGATCGGCGCGCCGTCGGAGTCGTCCTCCGGCTGGACGCGGAACTTGAGGATCGAGTAGGCGATCGCGGCTGCGACGACGGCGAAGACGCCGATGCAGATGACGGTCGTGAACCAGAAGGTGAACTCGATCCGGTCCATCTCCTCGGAGGCCGAGGTGGGGAGCCAGGGGATGAGCACAGCGACGATCGACGCGAGGATTCCCGCGACGATGCTGTAGATCGTGATGCGGACAATCGAGCCCCTGCGCACCGCGGCGAGCCTATCTCACGCCGTATCCGGAAAGCGGTTCCAACCGTTTCTTCTATGCCCGGCCAAAAGCGGGCGAATGACAACGATCCCCCCGCTACCAGGAGGAATAAAATGGGTCTTGGAGTGAGCATTTTCCTGATCGCCGTCGGTGCGATCCTGACGTGGGCCGTGAACGCCTCGGTCTCCGGTCTCGAGCTTCAGACGATCGGCTGGATCCTGATGGCCGTCGGTGCCCTGGGCCTCGTGCTCTCGATGATCTTCTGGTCCTCGTGGGGCGGCGTCGGCGGCTCCCGCCGGACCACCTACGTCGAGGATGGTCCGCGCGTCTAAGCGCTGACCTGTTTCGAGTTGCAGCTGAGAGGCGGCCTTCGGGCCGCCTCTCGCTCGTTCAGGCGAGTGGGAGCTCGAAAGAGAACGTCGAGCCGCGGCCCGGCTCGGACTGGACACGAATCCGCCCGCCCATCCGCCGGACGAGTTCCCGCGAGATGTAGAGGCCGAGACCGGTGCCGCCAACGCCGCGCGACAGGTTCGGGTCGAGACGGAAGAACTTCTCGAAGATCCGCTCCTGCTCGGACGCCGGGATCCCGAGGCCCCGGTCGCTGACGGCAAAACAGACGCGCCCGTCCTCCTGATGAAGTTCGAGCTCGACGCGGCCGCCGTTCGGCGAGTACTTCACCGCGTTCTCGACGAGGTTGACGAGCACCTGGCGCAGGCCGTCCGCGTCGGCGGCGACGTGCGGCCCGGGATCGGGCGCGATGAGCACGAGCTCGACGTCCGGCGGCAGATGCGTCTCAGCCGCGACGATCACACTCCGCGCGAGCTCGGTGGCGTCGGCTGGGTCGATCGACATCATCGCGGCGCCGGAGTCGAGCCTGCTCGCGAGCAGGATGTCGTTGACGATCCGGGCGAGCCGTTCCGACTCGCTCGAGATGACGTCGAGCATCGAGGTCTCCTGCGCCTGATCGAGCGAGACGTCGTCGCGTTGCAGCGTCATCGCGGCGCCGTAGATCGCCGCGAGCGGCGTCCGCAGCTCGTGCGACACGGTCGAGACGAAGTCGCTCTTCAGCCGCTCCACCGCCCGCTCCTCGGTCAGGTCGCGGAACCCGTAGACCGTGCCGTGCGGGAACTCGACGGCCGTCAGCGAGAGCCAAAGCTCGCCGCGCGGCACGTCGATCGGGAAGGTCTGCGGCCGCTCGCTCGCCTGGTCGAGCGGCCAGCCGGCGAGGGCGGACTCCGCAGCCACCCCGACCGCCTCGCTTTCAGCGATCCCCGTGATCCGCGCCGCGGCGGGGTTCCAGAGCCGAAGGATGCCGTCGCCGCCGATCAGAAAGACGCCGTCGCCGACGAACTCGAGCGCCTGCGCCGCCTGAGCGCGCCGGCGCAGCTCCAGCTCGGCTTGCCGCTGCTCGGTCACGTCCCGGAACGACCAGAGCCAGCCGTAGTACTCGCCGTCCGGGCCGCGCACGGCAGCCCCGTAACGGTCGAGCATGCGGCCGTCCTTCAGCAACACCTCCTCGCGACTCGTTTCGTCCGGATGGGCGTAGAGGTACTCGACGCGCTCGATGAACGCCGCCGGGTCGGCAACCCGTTCCATCGCCTCTTCGAGCGCCGCGTTGTCCGAGCCGCTCGCGATCAGCTCGTCGGGAAAGCGCCACAGCTCGGCGAAGCGGCGGTTGTAGGAGAGCATCAGGCCCTCCGAGGAGACGACGAGAAGACCGTCGAGCGAGGCCTCCTGCTGCGCCTCGAGCAGTGTGCGGCGGTAGGTCAGCTCGCGGACGAGGCGCGCGTTGTCGAGCGCCGCCGACGCGCGGCGGGCAAGCTCGAGCGCCAGCTCGAGGTCACCCTCCTGGTACCGGTCGGGCTCCCGGGCGCCGAGCGTCATCACGCCGAGCGTCTCGCCGCGGGAGATGAAGGGGACGAACATCATCGACTGCGAGCCGACCTTCGCAAAGAGCTCCCGGTCGAGCCCCATCTGGCCCAGCGCCTCGACGAGCTCCGGGGGCAGCGTCGACGCGAGCATCGCCTCGCCTCCCCGGAAGAGGTCACGGAAGAGGGCGGGCGCTGATGGGCCTATGTCGTACCGGTCCGGCATCAGGTCCATCAGCCGTTCTAGCTCCGGATCGGCGTGCGCGTGGGCGACACGCAGGATCGTCTCCCCCTCGGCGAGATAGATGTTGCACGCGTCCGCGATCCGCGGGACGACGACGCGGGAGATTCGCCGAAGGATCTCTTCGCGGTCGAGCGACGAGGAGAAGAGCTCCCCGGCCTCGGCGAGGAGCCGCAGGCGGTCGTCGGACCGCTTACGGTCGGTGATCTCCATGATCACTGCGCCGACGCCGACCGTCTCTCCCTCCGGCGAGCGCACGGGGTAGTAGCTCGAGAGCCAGTGCCGACGGTCACCGAGCGCGCTTCCCCGGTCGTCCGTCGATTCCGTGTGGATGACAGGCTCGCCGCTCTCCAGAACCTGCTGGTAGAGCGGTTCGAGCCGAGGGCCGAGCTCGGGGAGAACCTCGGCGAGGGTGCGGCCGACGTGGTCTTCGATCGACACCCCGTTGAGCTCGGCGAGCGCATCGTTGACGCGGACAAACCGAAGCTCGCGGTCCCAGAAGCCGATCGCGACCGGCGCCGACACGAGCAGCGTGTCGAGCTGCGCGAAGGACTCCTGGGCGGCGCGGTAGAGCAGCGCGTTGTCGATCGCCTGCGCCGCCCGGCGCGCGATCTCTTGGGCAAGCTCGAGGTCGACGCGCCCGAAGCGCCGGCCCGACTCGCCGGTTCCGAGCGAGATCGTCCCGAGCAGCCGGCCTCGCACCTCCAGCGGGACGACGATGTACGACGTCGCCTCGAGACGCCGGTAGAGCTCGAGGTGCTCGTCGTCGACTGCCGCGCGCCGGATCGGCTCGTCGCTCGCGTCCTCTGCGAGAAATGGCTCGCCGCTCGCGAGCACGAGCGACACCGGATGGGCCCCGTTCTGCTCCGGCGGGTAGCGCCGCCTGACCTCGCGGAGGAGCTCCTCCCGCACCGGATCGCGGTGCGAGATGACGACCTGCCGGAGCCGGCCGTCGTCATCGTCGAGTGCATCGACGATGCAGTAGTCCGCGAGCCGCGGCACGAGCAGCTTCGCGAGATCCGCGAGTGTCGCCTCGTAGTCGAGCGAGGCCGAGAGCAGGGTGCTCGTCTCGGCGAGGAACCGGATCCGCTCCTCGGAGGATGGTCCGGCGACCTGAGACTCGTCAAGACGATCCATCAGGGCGAATAATGCCCTCGCCCCAGCCCCGCCGACAGAACGAGCCCGACCCTTCAGGGATCTTTGCGCGATGGGGTGTCCGCGTGAGCCGATACCCATCCTGCGCCGGAAAGCGGGAGCGAAGCGACCCTTCAGGGATCTTCGCGCGATCGGGTGTCCGCGTGAGCGGCTATCCCATCCTGCGCCGGAAAGCGGGAGCGAAGCGACCCTTCAGGGA
>JALYRA010000142.1 GCA_030855545.1 Actinomycetota bacterium
ACGGTGCCGCGCCGCGCCGCCGTCCGCTGGCCTGCGCAGCCGTCGACAGGCGCCGCCACGCGGCCGCAACGTCGACGTTCTCGCCGCTCTCGGTCGCCAGCGCCGCGTGGACGACGGCGGCGTCCTCGCGCATCGCGCCCAGACCACTGAGGCACTGCGGGCAATCGGTGACGTGCCGGCGGTCAGAGTCGGCCACGGCGGCCGGCTCGTCGAGCAGCCTGCGCAGCACACCTTCAGTCGGATGACGCATGACGGTTCAACTCCTCGCGTAGAGCGGATTCGGCGCGACGCACGGTGGTGCCGACGCTGCCGGGGGATAGGTCGAGCGCCGAGGCGACGTCGGCGTAGGTCAGGCCGCTGTACCGCAGCACGAGAGCCGCGGCCTGCTTGCGTGGGAGCCGGGCGAGCGCCGCCCGCACGCGGCGGCGCTCCTCGAGCGTCACCACCGCCTCCACCACGTCGAGGTCGACGGCGTCGTCCGCCGCGGCGGCGATCTCCTCCCGCGAGGCACGACGGCGTCCGGAACGGAGTAGGTTCAGCGCGGTGTGCGCGGCGGCGACGAAGAGCCAGCCGCGGGCGTCCCCGGCAGGCACCGACGAGCGATTGAAAGAGAGGAAGACCTCCTGGGCGACGTCCTCGGCCTGCTCGCGCGAGCCCAGCACGCGGGCGGCCACGCCGACGACTCCTTGGTAGTCGCGGCGGAAGATCTCGTCCAGGTCGGCGCGGTCGGCGCCGCCCGAGTCCGACACCGTTCTGCGTTCCGTCCTCTCGCGGTCATCCGCGGCAGTGGCCACCCCCGGGGCTGCCCGGACCACCGCAGCCACCGCCCCTCCATGCTGAATCAGCTCCATGTCTCTAGAGCACCGCCGCGCTCGAAAATGTGACATCCGGCGTCGCAGTGTGCCGACAAGCGCCTACGATCAAAACGGGGCGTCCAGCCCAGCCGCCTCCATCACCGGCTTGCGAAGGCCTGGTTGCGGGCGATCCACTCGGCGAAGAAGGGCTCTGCGATCCGGTAGTCGCCCGGGCGTTCCTTGATCACGAGCTCGTCGTCGACGAGCTTGTCGAGCGCCTTTTGGACCGTCGATGGCGCGGGGAGCTTGTGCTTGCGGCGGTAGCTGTCGTCGATCGGGCGCAGTGGCTCCTTCGCAAGCGCGAGGAACGTCACCCGCTGTCCCTTCGACGCCTTCTCCCAGATCCGGCTGAAGTGCAGATTCTCACTGCGGAGAACATTGTCGAGCCCCGTCTCGAACTCGGCATCGCCGACGACGGCTCCTTCCTCGCTGGCCTGCCAGATCGAATAGCACAGCTCCTGGGTTCCGTAGGGATGGCCGCGCGTGACGTCGAGAATCCGGCCGACGACCGCCTTCTCGATGCGCCGCTTCGTCCGCTTGAACTGAACGTCGATGAAGTCGGTGAAGAGGTCGGGAGCGATCACTCCGAGCTCCATCTGCTTCGCGCTGCGCCAGAAAGGTTCGTTCTCGTCGTTGAAGATCCGTTCCATCATCGCGCGCTTGCTCCCGAGATAGACATGTGAGACTTCCGTCTGCTCCTGGAAGATCGAGCGCATCAGGGCGGGGAGGTTCGGATCGATGTCGACGATCTGCTGGAATTCGTCGAAGACAAGAGCCGCTCGCGTCTCGCGATCGGCTGCCAGCTGCGCGGGCAGCTCGAGGAGCCGCTCGAGCGTCGCGTCGATGTCCTCCGTTCGCGCTCCCGCGTCGAAGCCGAACGTGGGCGAGCCATCATCGGGATTGATCGTGATCGTCGGCGTGATCACGAGCCCACGGAAGATTCGCAGCCTCTCTTTCGCACGAAACAGCGTCGAGGCGATGTCCTCGTAGATCGACTTGGCCAGCCGCTCGGCCAATTGCTCCTTCGTCGGCGTCTTCATGAGATTGACGCCGGCGATCAGGACGTCTCCTTCCGCAACGAGCTCCTGCTCCACCCGCCACATGAGCGACGACTTGCCATACCGCCGAGGCGCGAAGATGACGACGTTTTGGCCGTTCACGATGTCGGACTTCAGCTCCTTGACCTCGGCGTCGCGATCCGTGAACGCCTCATCGAGCGCCAGATCACCGAAGCGAAACGGGTTCGTGATTCTCCTGGCCACGGTCAGAGCATAGCGGACGGCGCGTGCATCGGTACGCCATTAGGTGATTCGCCGATAGGCGTATTCTCAAGTGTTCATGCGTCGAACGGCGAATCGCCGAGCGGCGTCTGGAGGACGGTTTCAGACGTGCGCGAGAACGAGGTCGAGCGGACGAGGCACCTGTGTGAGGTCGAGCGCGTCGATCAGCAAGGGCGCATAGCGGATCTTCCGGTTGTGCATGAAGCCCCAGAGCTGGCTGGCCTGCGTCCGTTCCCGGTGCGCGAGCTGCCTTTGGTAGGTGCGGAACGACTCGAGCTCACCTTGCGCCGCGACGATCTCTTCCACGGCATCGGGGCCGAGGGCGCGGACCAGCTCGTCCTCCAGGTCCGCCACGCACACGAAGAAACCGAGCCGTTCCAGCTCGGCGCGAGTGAGGTGGGAACCGCGCCTAGCCCGATCGAGGCCGCGCCGCAACTCGTCCTCCTCGGCCTCGTCACAGAGGCCGGCCAGCCTGAGGTCGAGTCCCTGCGGGCCGAACCGATCGAGGAACCTCCCGATCGACTGCGCGCCCCCAATGGGGACGACGGAGACGCCCTCGGCGTCAAGATCTCGACCACGGCGCGCGGCGAGCGCTTCGAGCGCGCGCTGATCGCTGACTCCTTCGACCAGGATGACGGCGGTCTCGTCCACATCGGTATCTAACAACCCGCCTGTAGCCTGACCGCGATGGGTAGTGCGGATGTGAGCCGACGCAGGCGCGCGATCTACGCTGCGCTGGCGTTGCTGTCCTGCTTCTCCGCCGCGCTGATCGTCGTGCGGTACGCGTACGCGCAGGAGCCGGTGTTCGGTGGGCTGATCTGGAATCTCTTCCTGGCCTGGATTCCGTTCGGGCTCGCGATCGTCGTCTACGACAAGCACCGCGCCGGCACGCGGCCGTCGGCCCTCCTCCCGTTCGCTGCGCTCTGGCTGCTGTTCCTTCCAAACGCGCCGTACATCCTCACCGACTTCAAGCACCTCGTCCCGAGCCCGGTCGTGCCACTCTGGGTCGACATCGTCGTGATCGCGGCGCCGGCCTGGACGGGGATGCTGCTCGGATTCCTCTCGATCTATCTCATCCAGTCCGTCGTCCGGCAACTCGCGGGCCCGCGCGTCGCGTGGGCGATGGCGGTGGGCGCGATCGGCCTCTCGAGCTTCGGCATCTACCTCGGTCGCGTCCTCCGCTGGAACAGCTGGGACGTGCTGACCGACCCGAGCTTGCTCGCGCAACTCGACGGCATCGCGACGGAGCCGCGCGCGATTGCGATGACAGTGCTGCTCTCGGGTTTTCTCACCCTGAGCTATCTCGTCGTCTACTCGTTCATGCGCTTCGACTCCGAGTAGACCGGCGGCGCGGCCCTCTGCCGGTTTGGCTCTGCGGGTTCCGGGGGATGATGGGGCTAGGCGTCTCAGAGCCCGGCGCCTCAGGACCGATCCGCCCCCACAAACCGGTCGGACGACATACCGCCACGAGGCGGTGTGCGAACGACGTCACGGGGAAGGACGCGCATGCAGGGCTCTGACGGTCGACGCGAACGACCCATGATGGGGACCGTGAACGACGAGCTCGACCGTCTGCACGCCTCACTCGGTCTCGATGACTCCGACTTCTTCTGCGAGTGCGGGAACATCGCGTGCAAGGAGCGAGTCAGGATCACCCGTGCCGACTACGCGCTGCTCGTCGAGGAGGCGCGCCCCGTCATCGTCCCGGCGCACGCACTCGGTGCGCCGGCAGCCAGCGTCGAGCTCGCCGAGCTCCGCGATCAGGTGCTGCGGCTCCAGGGAGCGCTCGAGAGCCGCGCGAGCATCGAGCAGGCGAAAGGCATTCTGGCCGAACGCAACGGCATTCCGCTCGACGACGCCTTCGATGTCCTCCGCAAGCGCGCGCGCGACGATCGCCGCAGCCTCGTCGAGGTGTGCAACGAGGTCATCGTCGATATCGGATCGGCGACCGCCGAGCCGCAAGAGAGGAGCGAGCGCCATGGACGTTGAGCATGAAGCGGTCCTCATTCGAATCGCCGAGAACGAGTCGAAGTTCCGGGCGCAGAATGAGAAGATCGAGTCGACCGCGGAGTCGATCGGGATGATCGTGGAGTCGGTGCCGTTCGTCTGCGAGTGCCCGAACCCAGACTGCACCGAAATCGTCAGGCTCACGCTCAGCGACTACGAGGAGATCCGGACCAACCCGACGCGCTTCTTCTGCGTGCCCGGGCACCAGGGAATCGCGACCAACGCCGGCGCCGCCGTCGTCGTCGAGGTCAGGGACGACCTCGTCCTGGCCGACAAGATCGGAATCGCAGGCGAGATCGCGGCCGCGCACCACGGCGAAGAGCTCGTCAGCTAACTCCGGCGGCGGCGTTTCGAGCGCCGGAGAAAATATGCTCTTGAAATCTGAACCGTCTGGCTTGAAAGAGCGAATAGGTGCTGTGGACCGGCAGCCCTCATCTGTGTCCGTACGGCTGGCGCAGCTCGAGTTGACGCTCTTCGAGGTCGTGACGGCACTCGGTGTGCTCGTAGGTCATGTCGCGGCCACTCAGGACGAGGCCGAGTTGACGGCTGCGCCCTCTCACGTCAGAGAGGCCCTCGAGCGCGCGTGGGAGACCCTGTTCGAGTCCGGCCTGATCGCCGCTGGGCTCGGTTCTGCACCTCTCAACCGGCGGGATGTCGTACCGGACTGGGCGGCGCGGAGTCGCTTGTTCGCGCTCGGCCCGGATGCGCTGCGCGAGGCGATGAACGAGACCGGGGCCGCGGTCGGAGCGCTCTACGCGATCTCGTTCGATGACGGCGCCGGTACGCTCGTCTCGTCCGAGGGCAGCCCCGCCGAGACGATCGACCGATTCTCCCTGATCGATCCCGACCTGCCGGTGGCCGCCGCGGTACGGACGGGTCAGCCGCAGTGGCTCTCGCTCGGACCGGATTTGCAGGGCGCTGTCGTCCCGCTGATCGCAGGAAACCGTGTCGCCGCGGTCGTGAGCCTGGGTTTTGCCGGCGCCGACCACTCGCCGAGTCTCACCGAGGCTCGCTGGCGCGTCGTCCGCGCCGTCACCACCGCGCCCGCGGAGTAGCCTGGCGACACGGTGCACCGCCGCTCTGCGTCGAACGAGACGCGGCGGCTTGCCGTCGCTCACTGCTCGCCGGCCTCGAGGTGATCGACTTCCGGCTCTGAGAGCAGTGCGAGTGCCTCGGCCTGTACGTCGGCCCGCTCGTCCCCGCTGAGAACAACCGCTACCCGCGGCCTGTGATTCTCCCGCCAGGGCGAAGGCGGCCGCTGCGTAGCCGGGTCCGCCGCCGCCGTGGCCGATCAGCAGTCCATCGGGCCTGGCTGGATCGGTCATCACCCCGAGGGCGTAGCTCGGGCGGTAGAACCCCGCGGCGTCGGAGCCGATTCCGACCGACTCGGTCAGCCGGCCGAGGTCGCACAACTCGCCATCGGCGAGCGCCGTCCAGAAACGCGTCTGATCGGCAACGGTCGAGGCGAGCGTGCGGTGCCCGACCCACCCGGGGTGGTATCGGCCGCGGACGTCCCCTTCCTCGCCGAATCCCGGCGCGAGAGTCTCGAGGTCGTCGAGCTCGAGCGCGAGCGACGTCCCGGTGAGCCCGAGCGGCTGCACGAGTTCGCGCTCGAGTGCGCCCGCAAAGCCTCCAGCCGCTGCGAGATCGACGATGCGACGTACGAGCAGATAGCCGGTATTCGAGTACGCCCAGCCCTTGCCCGGCGCGAAGTCCCGGCCGTGTGAGAGCGCGCGACGGAGCAACTCCTCGTCGTCCCAGGGCTGAGACGGATGCCGCCGCACCGCAGCGATGTACTCCGGTAGCTGCCCGTAGTCGGGGATCCCGCTCGTGTGGTTCAGCAGTTGCCGCAGCGAGACGTCCGGCAGCCGCGCATCCTCGATCCAGGTCGCGACCGGCGACTCCAGGTCGAGTCCGAGCCGGAGACAGAGGACGCCGGGATAGGTCTTCGTGACGCTGTAGACGAGGAAGCGTGCCTGCGCATCCACGCGGCGATCGTATGCAAGGATCGCGGGGTGGCTGTCGAGCGACAAGGAGGGGTCGTATGAAGGAGGCACAACTCGTCGACACGGGCGCGGGGCTCCGGCCCGAGGGCGAAGGCTGGTTCGTCCTCAGCGCGAGGGACGCCCATTGGGAGCGGAACGAGGAGTTCGGCCGCTACACCCGCTGGGAGGGCGACGGTGAGGCGCGCTTCAAGGAGATCGGGATCAACATCAGCGTGCTGGAGCCGGGACAGCCGATGTGCATGTATCACGGCGAGGACGCGCAGGAGGACTTTCTCGTGCTCGCGGGCGAGGGCATGCTGATCATCGAGGGCGAGGAGCGGCCGCTCAAGGCGTGGGACTTCGTCCACTGTCCCGCCTGGGCGAAACACGTCATCGTCGCAACCGGGCCGGGGCGACTCGTCGTTCTCGCCGTGGGCGCTCGCAACGACCGTCCGGGACTGCTCTACCCGCGCGACGAGGTAGCGCTGAAGCACAACGCCGGTACCGAACGCGAGACGCCGAGCGGAGACGAGGCATATGCGGGAACGTCAGCCCTGGTTCCGGTCCGGTATCTCGAGGGCGACCTGCCCTAGCGAATCGCGATGTTGCCGGACGTGAGCCGCCCGCCCGCCGACCAGTAACCCAGACCCGTGCGCTCGGTCCAGCTCAGGCTGAACGAGTCACCCGATTCGCCGGCGTTGTCGACGGAGCGGGCGTAGAACTTGATCGGATGGCCGTTGACGGTGCCGAGGCCGGTCACGACGACGATCCTCCAGTCTCCCTGGGACTCGTCGCGGAAGAGGGTGATACGCGTCGACCGCAACACGACCTTCTGCCTCGTGTTCGTGTAGCGCACGAACCCCGCCTTTGCGCGCGTTACGTCGATCGAGAAGCGGCCGGTGTTGGATCCGCCCGCGTGCTGCGTGTTGCCGTTGACGACGCCGGAACCGCGAACGTGCGAGAGAGCAGCCGCTTGGGCGGGAACGGCGAGCGCTGTGAACAGTGCGAGGAAGGCGAGAATTCTCATACCGGTGCAACGGTGAGACGCGCGTTCCGGCTACGCGTCGCCAAGCCGTCCCCGACGTTGACCAGCTCGCAACCCACGGGCGGCTCCGCGCATACGACCGTCCCGCGGGCGGAGCTTCGGTTCGCCTTCGTCTCCTGCCAGGGACTGGCAGAACGGCTACTACACGGCTTTCCGGCGCCTCGCCGAGGAGGACGTCGACCTGCGGCATCGGCATGCGCTCTACAAGATCGACCCTGCGCTACAGGCGTCCCATGCGGCCTGGGACAACCACGAGATTGACAGCGAGCACGAATCTGCCATGCTCTCGGCCCTTCGTGCCGAAGGGACAGGACAAGGATCTGCACGTGACCGAGCACACCCGCGACCTGACGTTCCCCGCCGTGATCGGCTTGCTGCGGGACGGGAAGTGGCACGCAGACGAGGAGCTTGCCGCCGTGACGCACTTCCCGCAGGAATGGCTCGCCGAAGTGGAACGAGAAGGATTCGAGCTCGAGCGCGCCGGCGAGTCGTTCCGGCTCGTCGCCTGAGAGGATCCGCCGGAAGGCAGGGGGCACCAGCTGGGACGCGAAAGCGCTCCAGATGTGGCCTTGGCGTCGCCGGCGGCTGACGCCGCCTCCACTCCTGTCCTCGCTCGACCGGCTCGCCGCGCTGATCGAACGCGTCGTCGCGCTGCTCGACCAGGTCCCGCTGGCGCCCGAGCCGGCGCCGCGCCCTGAGCTCGTGTTCACACAGCACGAGCGCGAGCCGGCGCTCGAGGGGTGGGTTGCGTTCGTCTCGTCTCCGGAGGGTTATCGCCTGCTTCCGCGGGACGGCACTCCGCCCGCAGCCCTGGAGACGATCGAGTTGGAGCTCGGCCGCTTTTTCGTGCTCCGGCTCGGCCCGTCGCCGCTCCCGGGAGACCGCCGCCGGTGCGTCTACCTCGAGAAGGAACCGCCCTCCGAGGAGCGAACCTTCGACCGGTGAGGGAGGAGAGCCACATCGACGACATGCGGGCCGCGCTCCGGGGGGATCGCGAACGCGCAGAGCAAGCCCGCCAGCGCTCCACGGAGAACGTCCGCGAGCAGCTCGGAACGGCGATCCCTGTGCCGGTGACGGAGCCGCAGCGCCGTGGCAGGTTCCTCGGTCGCCTGCGGAAGCCCTAGGGCTACCCTGACTGCGTGAGGCGGCGGGAGCGCGAGGTGACCATGCGGCAGGGAGTCATCCTCCCCGAGACGCCGCGGGACCGGCGGAACCTCGAGGGGCTCGAGGCGGACATGCGGGACCTCCCGCTCCGCGGACGCCAGCTGCCGGTTCGTCTACGCAACTTCCGTCCTGATGTCGGCAGCTACCTCGCGTCGCTAGGCGGGCCTCTGCCGTACATGGTGCGGCTCCGCGACATCGACTCGCTCACTGCTCGTCACGAGGACGCGCTCGCCGAGGCTCATGGG
>JALYRA010000205.1 GCA_030855545.1 Actinomycetota bacterium
CAGCGCTTCGGCTCCGAGGTGACGATCGTCGAGATGCTCGAGACGCTGATCCCGCAGGAGGACGCGGACGCGGCGAAGGAGCTCGCGAAGGCCTTCGGCAAGCGCCCGATCGTGCTGGAGCTCGGCAAGCAGTGCACGAAGGTCGAGGACGACGGCTCGCAGCTGACCGTCCACTTCGGTGAAGGCGAGACGGTTCAGGCCGACCTGATGTTGGTGTCGGTCGGACGCGGCCCGGTGGTCGAGGGGATCGGGCTCGAGGCGCTCGGCGTCGAGTTCGACAAGAAGAAGGGGATCGCGACCGACGAGCACCGCCGCACGACCGTCCCGCACGTCTACGCGGTCGGCGATTGCGCCGGCTACTGGCAGCTCGCCCACACGGCGTTTCGCGAGGGCGAAGTCGCGGCCGAGAACGCTCTGGGCCACGAGGCGACGATCGGCGACCCGGCCGTGCCGCGGCCGATCTACACCGACCCGGAGATCGCCGGCGTCGGCCTCACCGAGGCGCAGGCGCGCGAGCTACACGGCGACGACGTTGCCGTCGGCGTCTTCCCCTGGGTCGCGAACGCGCGCGCCGTCATGCAGGCCGAAACTGTCGGCTGGGTCAAGTCGATCCACGAGACGAAGTACGGCGAGCTGCTCGGCCTGATCATGGTCGGCCCGCACGTGACCGACCTGATCGAAGCGGGCACCGTCGCGATCGATGCCGAGTCGACGGTCGAGACGGTCGCCGACGGGATGGCCGCCCACCCGACCCTCTCCGAGGCGATCAAGGAGGCGGGCCTCGTCGCGCTCGGCCGCGCGATCCACCTGCCGAACAAGAAGAAGGCGGCAGCGAAGGCGTCGTAGATCGGGGCGGCATGTCTGTTCGGGCCACGGCCGGGGTCAGACCCCGGCGTGGCCGTTCTGGACAAGCCCTCGCGACCCGTTCCCCCCAAAACGAACCGCCCCCTCTGCGGCAAGGGGGCGGCTCTGGGAGAAAGGCGGGGCCGGCGGGCGGCACGGCCCCTATGTGGGGACGAGGGCACGTCCTTGGTCATTGAGATGCCTCCCCTGCGGAAACCTTGCAGACGGATTTCGGCGGTCAGCAAACGGCGAGGCCGAGGGCGCGCGCGGCCGCGGCCTGGTCGGTGTCGCGCGTTTCTCCCGCGTCCTACGCTAGCCTGCTGCCATGAGCATCTTCAATCGACGGAACGCCACCATGGGGTGGCTCACCTGGATCGTGGCCAAACGCGTGCTCAAGAAGAAGGCGAAGGACGCCGTGCCGGGCACGGTCGAAGGGTCGAAGCGGCCGAACAAGGGTGCGATCGCCGCAGTCCTCGCGACGATCGGCGGCGCCCTCTGGTTCTGGCGTAAGCAGAGCTCGGACGACGAGCTGCCGCCGCCCGCCGGGAACTAGCTCCCGTGGCCCTCTTCCGCGCCGCCCTCGACGGCCTCGTTCCGTACGAGCCGGGCAAGCCGGAAGAGGAAGTACAGCGCGAGCTCGGCCTCGACCGCGTCGTCAAGCTCGCCTCGAACGAAGGGCCGTGGGGTCCGTTCCCGGCCGCGCTCGAAGCGCTCGAACGGAGCGCGTCCGCGCTCAACCGCTACCCCGACGGCGGCGCCTTCCACCTTCGCAACGCGATCGCCGAGCGCCACGGCGTCGACACCGCGAACGTGATCACCGGAGCCGGCGCGGACGCGATCATCGGCCACCTCTCGGTCGCCGCGCTCGATCCCGGAGACGAGATCGTCACCGGCTGGCCGTCGTTCATCTCGTACGTGCTCGACGCGCTCAAGCTCGGCGCGGTGCCGCGGAAGGTGCCGCTCGTCGACGACCGCTACGACCTCGACGCTCTGCTCGACGCGGTCGGGCCGAAGACGAAGCTCGTCTACATCGCGACGCCGAACAACCCGACCGGGACGATGACCACGCGCACCGAGCTCGACGCGTACTTCGAACGCGTGCCCGAGCACGTGCTCACCGTGGTCGACCAGGCGTACTTCGAGTACATCGACCATCCCGACTACCCGGACGCCGTCGCGGAGTACCTGAATCGCGGTCGTCGGGTGCTCGTGCTGCGGACGTTCTCGAAGATCTACGGCCTCGCGGGCCTTCGCGTCGGCTACGGGGTCGGACCGGCCGACGTGATCGAGGCGATCGGGAAGACGCGGCGCGCCTTCGACGTCAGCACGCAGGCGCAGGTCGCGGCGCTCGCGAGCATCGACGGACGCGACGAGTTGGCGGAGCGGCGACGACTCACGCACGAGGGCCGCGCGCAACTCGAGCGGACGCTCCGCGAGCACGGTTTCCAGCCCGCAGGGCCCGCGGTCGCGAACTTCCTCTTCGTCGAGGTCGGCGACGACGCGCAGGGGCTCTTCGAGGCGCTGCTGCGTCAGGGAGCGATCGTCCGGCCGATGGGCGGGTTCGGCGCTCCGGGCGCGCTCCGGATCACCGTCGGCACGCCCGACGAGAACGCGTTCTTCTCCGAAGCCCTGGCCTCGGTGAAGGCTGCGACCTCCTAGGCAGCGGCTATCCTGAACAGCTCGCGGGTGTCCAAGCGCCCGCGTCTTGCGTATGCGGACAACGTTGAAAAGAGGCATTGGCCGCGGCGCGGCAGTGAACGGCAGCGGTAGGCCCGTCCTGCCGCCCGGCGCCCTGTCGCCAATCACGATCTACCGCCAGCCCGAGCCGCCGCCACGCTCCCGTTGGGCCTTCGTCCGGACCGCGCTCGCGTGGGGCGCCGTCGCCCTGCTCGTCATGGTCGGCTCCGCGGCCGGCGGCGCCTACCTGTGGTTCCATGAGAGCGTCGCCGACGTCGTCGCGTCGAGCCCGGACGTGAAAATCGCCGCAAAGCGGCTCGACATCGCGCTGCCCGGCCAGCCCGCGACGGCGCTTGTCGTCGGCTACGACCGGCGCGCCGGCCCGGAATCTGCGCTCGCGCCGCGCTCGGACACGGTGATGCTCGTCCGGGCCGATCCCGAGACGAAGTCGATCTCTCTGCTCTCGTTCCCGCGCGACCTCTTCGTCGAGATCCACTGTCCCGGCAAGGCGCCCTTCAGCGCCCGGATCAACGGTGCCTACTCCGAATGCGGCACAAAGGGCACGCTCGAGACCGTCCGCAAGCTGACCGGCCTCCCGATCAACTACCTGATCACGGTCGACTTCCGCGGCTTCCGCCAGCTCGTCGATGCCATCGGCGGCGTCTGGATGGATGTCGACCGGCGCTACTTCAACGACCGTGGCGGCGAGTTCGGCTACGCGACGATCAATCTCTTTCCCGGCTACCAGAAGCTCGGCGGCTACCAGACACTCGACTTCGTCCGCTACCGGCACACCGACTCAGACCTCTTCCGCGTCGCACGTCAGCAGCTGTTCGTGCGCGCGTTCAAGGATCAGATCAAGGCCAGCGCCGGTCCGCTCGACCTGCCGAAGGTCGTCCGGACGATCACGAAGAACGTCGAGGTCGGAGTCGGCGGGAACGATGAGCTCGACTTCCAGACGGTGCTCCGGTACGCGCTCTTCGCGTATTCGCTCCCGCCGGGGCACTTCTTCCAGTCAAAGATCGAAGGCCTCGAGGAGACGGCGGGCTTCGACATCCTCGCGCCCGCGGAGAACATCAAGAAGGCCGTCCAGGAGTTCTCGCAGCCCGACGTCGACTCGCCCGAGAAGGCGACGCAAGTGGCGCTGAACGAGAAGCCGAAGCCGTCCCCGAACCGCGCGCCGCCGCCCCGCGAGACAACTGTGACCGTGCTGAACGGGAACGGCGTCACCGGGTCGGCCGGCACCGCCAGCTACGCGCTCTCGCAGCGTGGCTATCAGATGATCTACCCGCCGGACGGCAAGAACGCGAACGCGCCGAACTGGGAGTACTTCAAGACGCGGATCCACTACGACACGGGGCAGCCGGGCGCCGAGCAGGCCGCGAAGAAGGCGGCGACGTTCTTCGGCACCGACGACGTGAAGCCGCTCGACCTCGAGGTCGAGACGCTCGCGAACGGCGCTCTCCTGACCGTGATCGTCGGCCAGACCTTCCACGGCACGCTCGCCGAGGCGCCAGTCGACAAGACGCCGGCGAAGCAGGCGCCGGCCGTCAAGCCCGGGGCTGCGGCCTCCCTCGCGCTACTCCGAGAACGGGCGCCGAGGATGCCGTTCGAGCTGATGGTGCCGACCGTGCTCGAGCAGAGCTCGTCCATCGACGGCGAACGTCCGATTCGCGCCTACAGGATCGATTCGGATGGAAAGCACAAGACGGTGCGGCTCACGTACAGAACGGGCACGAACGAGTACTGGGGCGTCCAGATGACCGACTGGGACGACGCGCCTGTCCTGCGCGAGCGCAACTTCGTCCGCTCGATCGGCGGCCGCAGTTACGAGCTGCACTACACGGGCCCGAAGCTCCA
>JALYRA010000214.1 GCA_030855545.1 Actinomycetota bacterium
AGGCTAGGGCGAGCACGGCGATCGCCCTGGGCGGGATCGCGGACGGGGTTCGACAGGAAGTGATCCTGACCCGGTTGCGCGCGAGCACGCCGACCGCGACTCAAGTGTCGGAGTTCGCCGCCACATACGCGGCGGTGCCGCTGCGCGACATCCCGGGAGCGGGGGAGGTGCCGGGCGTCGATCCGCAGACGCCGCTCGCATTCCTACCCGCCGACCTCGCGCGTCAGGCGATCGTGCGCGCACTCCGGTATTCGGCCCGCGCCGAGCGCTACGCGACGTGGGCCGAAGCGCGCCAGCATGGGGCGCTCGACGAGATCCGCTGCACCCGCGACCGCCTCCCCACGGTCGGCGCCGTGCCGCTCACGAGCTGGATGCCGTTCCTGGAGCTTGTCGGGGGAAGCTCGTCGTAGCCGCATCGACCGCGACGACAGTTCCCTTGCCCGCGCCCTTGGCGCGGTAGAGCGCCTCGTCTGCGCGCTCGAAGAACGAGATCGCGTCGTCGTCCGGCCGCAGGTCGGTGACTCCGGCCGACAGGTGCAGGCGCCCGGCCTGACCGACTGGCCGCGTCGATACGGCATGCTCGAGCCGCTTGTAGAGCTGGTCGGCGTCGGTCAGCGACGACTCCGGCAGGATGACGGCGAACTCGTCGCCACCCACGCGGCAGGCGACGTCTGCCGACCGGACGACGTCGCGGACGCGGTCTGCCGCCTCGGCGAGCACGGCATCTCCGGCCAGGTGCCCGATCCGGTCGTTGATCGCCTTGAAGTCGTCGAGATCGAGGACGACGAGCGCGAGCGTGCGGGCATAGCGGTGTGCACGCGCGACCTCGCGGGCGAGCGTCTCGTGGAAGTAGCGGCGGTTGTGGAGACCGGTGAGCGCGTCCAGGTCAGCGAGCTGGCGGGCCTCGCGGAAGCGGCGCGCGTTGTCGATCGCCGGCCCGGCACGAAGCGCGAGCTCCTCCAGTTCGGCGGCCCCCGTCTCGCCGAAGGCCTCGCGCCCCGCGCGGGTGTAGGCGGAGAGATAGCCCATCGGCTCGCCCTCCAAGACAAGCGGGACGGCGAGCCCGGCGCGGATCGGCGTCGCGTCGCCGGCGTCGCCGGGCGCGTACTCGTATTCGACCGCGATCGTGCGCGGCTTCGATCCGTCGGGCGGACCCACGAGCGTGAGGCCCGGATCACCCGAGCCGAGCCCGGTCGCCGCGAGCAGCGGCTCCCCGTCCTCGACGCGGACCGAGACGACGGCCGCGTCGACGCCGTCGAGTGCGCCGGCCGCCTCGAGCGTCCGGTTCAGCACCTCATCGAGATCGATCGTGCCGCCGAGCTCGCCGAGGACGCGGCTGCGGCGGTTCTTCTCCTGCGCCCGCTCGAGCGCGTCGGAGAGGTCGCGCACCATCGACTGCATCCGCTCGTCGATCTGCGCCGAGAGCGCGTAGAGCTTGGCGTCGGCCGAGCCGCCCGAGCGGCGACCGAGCAGGAAGACGGCGACCACGAGCACTGTCGCAGCTAGCGCCGCACCGCAGGCGATGAGAATCGTTGTCATGGGCTGGGGGAAAACGGCGGTTTCCGGGCCGCAGCTCTCACAGTAATAGGCCCTGCCGCTCATAGCTATGGGTTGAAAGAGCTAAAACAGCTCTATTTGCCGGGATCGCCGATGTTCGCTACCATCCGCTGTCCGGTTGGCGGGGCGATGTGCATGCCCGGCCGACCGTTGCTGTGTGAGCAGACAAGAGCTTTAGGAGAACGCGTGCCGACAACAAATCAGCTGGTCCGCAAGGGCCGCGAGACACCGAAGGGCAAGACGAAGACGCCCGCCCTCCGCGGTGCGCCGCAGAAGCGCGGCGTCTGCACGCGCGTCTACACGACGACCCCGAAGAAGCCGAACTCGGCGCTGCGCAAGGTCGCGCGCGTCCGGCTCACGAACGGGATGGAGGTCACGACCTACATTCCGGGCGAGGGGCACAACCTGCAGGAGCACTCGGTCGTCCTGATCCGCGGCGGCCGCGTCAAGGATCTCCCGGGCATTCGCTACAAGGTGATCCGCGCCGCCCTCGACACGTCCGGTGTCTCCGACCGCAAGCAGGGGCGCTCCAAGTACGGAGCCAAGAAGAGCTAGTGCCCCGCCGAGCAGACATCACCCCGCGCGTCCTCGAGGCCGACCCGGTGCACGGGTCGACGCTCGTCACCCAGTTCATCAACTCGGTGATGCTGGACGGCAAGCGCTCGACCGCCGAGCGGATCGTCTACGACGCGCTCGCGATCGTGGCCGAGAAGACGGGCAAGCCGCCCCTCGAGGCGCTCGAGGCGGCCGTCAAGACGGTCACGCCCGTGCTCGAAGTTCGCTCCCGCCGCGTCGGCGGCGCCAACTACCAGGTGCCGATCGAGGTGCCGCAGCGCCGCGCGCGCACGCTTGCGATCCGCTGGCTCGTCCAGTTCTCGCGCGACCGGCGCGAGAAGGGCATGCAGCTGAAGCTCGCGGGCGAGCTGATGGACGCGGCCAACTCGCAGGGCGGCGCCTTCAAGAAAAAGGACGACATCTACCGGATGGCGCAGGCCAACAAGGCCTTCGCGCACTACCGCTGGTAAAGGGATGACCGTAGTGGCCTCACAGATCGCGCTGGACCGCGTCCGCAACATCGGGATCATGGCGCACATCGACGCCGGCAAGACGACGACGACCGAGCGCATCCTCTACTACACCGGCCGCACCCACAAGATGGGCGAGGTCCACGAGGGCGCCGCGACGATGGACTGGATGGCCCAGGAGCAGGAGCGCGGGATCACGATCACGTCGGCGGCGACGACCGCCGAGTGGCGCGACCATCGGATCAACATTATCGATACGCCCGGGCACGTGGACTTTACGGCCGAGGTCGAGCGCAGCCTGCGCGTCCTCGACGGCGCGGTCGCCGTCTTCGACGCCGTCGCCGGTGTCCAGCCGCAGTCCGAGACCGTCTGGCGCCAGGCCGACAAGTACAAGGTGCCGCGGATCGCGTTCATCAACAAGATGGACCGGACCGGCGCGGACTTCTTCGCCTCCGTCAAGTCGATGGTCGACAAGCTCGGCGCGAACCCGGTAC
>JALYRA010000323.1 GCA_030855545.1 Actinomycetota bacterium
GACGCCGCCGCTCGAGCCCATCAGCGAGTCGAACGAGAGCACGGTGGCGCGCTGCCGCGACGGGATCATGTCGTTCAGATACGCCTGCCGGATCGGCATGCTCGCAGCGAAGAGCAGCCCCCACACAACGAGCAGGCCGAGCGCGAGCCAGAACGATCCGACCAGGGCGAGCAGCGCCAGCACGACGACCCCTGCGAGCGCCGCGAGGATCAACGCAGTCGTGCGCTTCTCGAACCGGCTGCGGATCTTCGGCGCCGCGTACCCACCGAGGATCTGGGAGCCCGCGACGATGGCGGCGGCGAGCCCGGCTACGGCGTACGCGTCGGGATCGCCGTAGAGGTCGAGCAGGAAGGGCTGGAGGGCGTAGAAGGTGTAGATCCCGACCCCGGCGGTGAACGGCGCCGCCAGCATCACCCACCGGACGGGCGGGTTGCCGAGCCCGTGCTCGAGCGAGGCGTCGAACACGGCCTTGGTCGCCCGTAGCGGACTCGCGGCCGGCGCCGGCGCGAAGCCGAGGTCGTGCATCAGCCGGTAGGCGACGGCGAACATCACAAGGAGGACGCCGACCCGGAGCAGGAACGGCACGCCGAGCGAGGTCACCTGCGCGATCACCCCGCCCGCGACCGAGCCGCCGAGCATCGCGACGCCGCCGATCATCTGCCCGCGGCCGAGCACCGCCTCGAGGCCGCCGTCGTACTCCGCGTGGTGCAGCGCGTCGACGAGCCACGCCTCGACCGCGCCCGAGAAGAAGGTGAAGCCGAGGCCGAGCAGCATCGAGACAACCGCCCACTGCCAGAACGGCGCCTCGACCACCCAGAGGATGTAGTAGAGAAAGGTCGAGGCCGAGAGCGTGAGCGTCCCGAGCAGGTAGGACGTGCGACGCCCCCAGGTGTCCGCGACGACGCCCGTCGGCACCTCGAAGACCATCATCCCGGCGGTGAAGAAGGCGTTGGCCGCGAACGCCTCCAGATTCGAGAGCCCGGCGTCGAGTAGGAAGAGGGTGTTGATGCCCCAGATGAAGGAGGCCGCGATCGTGTTCCCGAGCACCAGGGTGAGGTAGGTGCGCTGGATCCGGCGGGCGAGGTCGTTCATCACTCCGTTGTAACGCTGAGCGCCGCTCGTTCATCCTCCGTCAGCGGCCGGGACGACCCGCCTTTGCCGTCGATGACGACGATCACGAGCTCGAGCTCCGTCGCGATCCGGCCGTCGGGAGCGCTCAACGTTACTTTCGCCGTCACGCTCGTCGTGCCCAGGCGGACGAGCTCGGTCGACCCGATCGCGACGCGGTCGGCGAGCAGCAGCTCGCTCCGGTAGTCGATCGTCGTTCGCCGCGCGACGTAGTCCCAGGCCGTTTCGGGGGCGCGTCCGATCCGAGTGCGGAACCAGTCGTCGAGCGCTTCCTCGGCGTAGGTCAGGTAGACGGCCTGGTTGACGTGGCCGTAGGAGTCGAGGTCGCTCCAGCGGATCTCGATGCGCTTCTCGTGCGCCACCGGCTTAACCTAGTCGACCACGGTCGCGAGTACGATCAAGCGGTCAGCGGGGCGTGGCGCAGCCTGGTAGCGCGCTCGCTTTGGGAGCGAGAAGTCGCCGGTTCGAATCCGGCCGCCCCGATCAATCGTCGCGACGGTCGCGACCAGAACGGCGTTCGGCGCCGCTCCGGCGATCCTCGCCGGCCGGCGGCGGCGCGAGACCGGCACGCCGGTCGCGGCCTGCGCGGCGGTCGGAGCCCGTGCGTTTGTCAGGCCCGGAATCGGAGCCGAGCAGCGAGCTCAGCCATCGGCGGACAGCGTTCATGCTCGTGACATTCGTGCTTAGCTCGCTGCGTCCTGCTCGGCGAAGAAGCGGAAGACGTAGAGCGCGAACGCCCCGAAGAAGACGACCGCCTCGGCTGCGGCCATCGCGATGCCCGCGATCTGCTGATCGAGGAGCGGCGAGAGGCCCCACAGCCGGGGAGCCTCTTCGTAGAAGGAGTAGATGGGCTCCGGAACGAGCGCCATCAAGAGACCGATCGGGCTCGCGAGCAAGAACGCCGCGAACAGGTAGGTCGCCTTGCCTCCCGGTGAAAGCGCCCCGTGGACGATCGGCCACCAGAGGAGGACGCCGGTCGCAAGGTAGAGGGCGTGCTCGAGGTGGAGAAGCGAGTGGGGGTGGCGGAGCGCCGCGTCGTAGACCCAGGGCAGGTGCCAGACCCCGTAGTTCACGACCCAGAGCGCAAGAGCCGGCACGGCGGGGACGCGTGGCCCCCGCGCGGCGAGTGCCGTCGGGAGGGCCAGGACGGCCAGGAGCGGCGCCCATTCGGCAAGCACGACGTTCTGGATCAGGTGCACCGAGAGCAGATACTCGAGCGAGATCGTCTCGATCGGCGTGACCGTGACGGCGAGCAGAAGCGCCATCGCACCGACCCAGCAGGCGAGCCGCCAGGCGGGCGCGGGATGCCGGCGCAGCGCCCAGACATACGCGATCGTCAGGGCCAGGATCACGATCAGCGCCTCGGCGTTCCACGACCACGCGTACGGATCCACGCGGCTACGCTACGTGACCCGCGCGGGTGTAGCTCAATGGTAGAGCCCTAGCCTTCCAAGCTAGTTACGAGGGTTCGATTCCCTCCACCCGCTCTCGGAGTAGGCTGCGTCACGATGCGCCGATTCCTCCTCGTCAGCTTGGTCGCGCTTGCGGTCGCTCCTGCCGCCGCTGCCGCGCCGGGCTTCTCCTACGGCGTCGCCGCCGGCGAGGTCACCGCTTCGAGCGCCGTGCTCTGGACGCGCTCGAATGAGCTCGGCCCGGTGAGGCTCTTCGTCTGGCCCTCGCCGCGCAAGGGCATGCCCGTCGCTCAGATCACGCTCAGACCCACCAACGCCCGCGACCGCGTCGTGCAGCGGCGCGTCCACGGCTTGAAGCCGAATACGCGCTACACCTACATGTTCTCCACTCCGAACCGGAAGACTGCGATCGCCGCCGGCGGCAGCTTCTGGACAGCGCCCGCACCAGGCGCCGCGGCGACCGTCCGCTTCGCGATCAGCGGTGACGCCGACGGCGCCCGCGACCCGAAGACGGGCAAGCCCGCCTACAACGTCTTCCAGGTCTACGGCCGCATGGCTGCCGAGCGGAACCACTTCAACATCAACCTCGGCGACACGATCTACTCGGACAGCGAGGTCGGCGGCGTGCCGCCGGCGCTCAGCGTGGCCGCGAAGTGGGGGAAGTACAAGCAGAACCTCGGCTTCGGCCACCTGCGCAACCTGCGCCGCGACACCGGGCTCTACAGCCATTGGGACGACCACGAGTTCATCAACGACTTCTCCGTGGCCGAGCACGGCCGAGCGACCTACCGTGCCGGCGTGACCGCGTTCCGCGACTACGCCCCCGTCACCTACTCGAGCGCGAACGGGCTCTATCGCACGTTCAAGTGGGGCAAGCATCTCGAGCTCTTCTTCCTCGACGAGCGTTCCTTCCGCTCGGCGAAGGTAACGGCGGCGTGCGGGGGCGACCTCGCGCCGACGGCGCCGCAGCCGGTCCGGAACGCTTTCGCGGCGCTCGTGCCGTCACTCGCGAACCCGGTGCCGCCGGCGTGCCAGGCCGCGGTGAACGACCCCTCGCGGACGATGCTCGGCGCGCGCCAGTACGCGGCCTTCACGAAGGCGATCAAGGCATCGACGGCGACGTGGAAAGTCGTCGTCAACGAGGTGCCGATCCAGCAGTTCTACGCGCTGCCCTACGACCGCTGGGAGGGCTACGCCTTCGAGCGCGAGCGGCTGCTCCGCTTCTTGCAGGCCAACACGAAGAACGTCGTCTTCCTCACGACCGACACGCACGCGAACTTCGTCAATGAGGTGCGCCTCCGGACGCTCGAGCCGGGCGGGCCGGTCGGCACCGGGATCTGGGAGGTTGTCACCGGGCCGGTCGCGACGAACACGCAGAACAAGGAAGTGGACGAGACGCTCGGTCGCGCCGGGCTGGGCTCGGCGATCGTTGCGCTCTTCTACAAGCCGGCGCCGCCGAACGGAGTCGGCATGGCGTGCGCGAGCGGCGACGTCTACAGCTACGCGTCCGTGCGCGTGACCGGGGCGACACTGACGGTCACACCGAAGGACTCGAACGGACGGCTCGTCCGCGAGGAGACGGGTATCCCGTGCGGACCATTCGTCTTCCGCGCTCGCTGACTAGCGCGGGACGTCGCCCAGCGGCTCGATTGCGCCGGCCGTGGGCTCGAGCTCGCCGCTCTCGAGGCCGGCGCGGATCTCGCGAGCCAGCCCCCGCGCCTCCGATGTCTGCTCGGGCTCGAGCACGGTCGCGACCGAGGCGCGCACCTCGCCGTCGTCCGCGTGCAGCTCGACGGTCACGGTCTCGCTGCGTTCCTCGATGTAGGGATCCTCGAGGATGCGGACGTCGATCCTGACGATGCGTCCGTCCGGCAGCGTCGCCGATTCCGCGACGGGATTCCCACGAAGGCTCACAGGCCGCAGCCTCCCGCCGTTCGCGGCGCCTGAAACATCCGGTCGCCTTCGTATGCTGGCCGGATGCTGGAGGAGCGGCTCGTCCACTTCCGTCCGCGCGCGGTCCTCATCGTGCTCGCGATCATCGTCGCCGCGGTCGTGCTGATCGAAGTCGTCCAGGCGGCGCGCGGCGTCCTGATCTGGATCGGCGTCGCGCTCTTCCTCGCGCTCGCGCTCAACCCCGCCGTCGACTGGCTGCAGGAGCACGGCGTCAAGCGTCGCGGGATCGCTGTCGCGATCGCCTTCGTCGGCGTGATCCTCGCGATCGCCGCCATCGCCGCGACGCTCGTCCCAACGCTCGTCGCGCAGGTGAACGACTTTGTCGACGCCGTCCCGGACTACGTGGAAAACCTGACCAGCGGGCGTGGCAGGCTCGGATTCCTCGAACGGGAGTACCAGCTCACCGAGCGTGTGCGTGAGGCGGTCTCGGATGGTGGCGCCTCGAGGGTGCTTGGGATCTCGGGCACCGCGCTCGCGGTCACGAAGGGCGTGATCACGGCGATCGTCGCGACGGTCACGATCACATTCCTCACCTTCTTCATGCTGCTCGAAGGGCCGAACTGGATCGAGAAGTTCTACGCGCAGCTCCCGGAGGACAAGGAAAGCCGGTGGCGCAACATCGGGCAGAAGATCTACCGGACGGTCGGCGGCTATGTCTCCGGCAACCTGCTGATCAGCCTGATCGCGGGCGTCGTCTCCACGACCGTGCTGCTCGTTGTGGGTGTGCCGTTTGCGCTGGCGCTCGGCCTCGTCGTCGCGATCCTCGACCTGATCCCGCTCGCGGGGGCGACGATCGCCGCGATCGTCGTCACCACTGTCGCCTTCCTCGACTCGACGACGGCCGGGATCATTCTCCTGATCTTCTTCGTCATCTATCAGCAGCTCGAAAATCACGTGCTCCAGCCCGTCGTCTACGGGCGGACGGTGCAGCTCTCGCCGCTCGTCGTCCTGATCGCGGTGCTCATCGGCGCGGAGCTCGCCGGAGTGATCGGCGCGCTCGCGGCCATCCCGGTGGCGGGAACGCTGCAGGTGATCCTCGTCGACTGGCTCGCACACCGTCGGCGGGCGGGACCGCGGGGCAGTCCAACAGCCGCCTGATCAGGTCAGATTCCGCCGGTTTTATGAGTTGCAAGATTTACTCATATATCCTGTAAAACCTACCGATACCACTTACAAAGATAGCTCTTTCGGATGATGAAACAATCGGTTGAAAGTTCGATTGTGTTGGTGTGCGAACGCCGCTCACCAAGGTCGCGATTCTCGTTGTCACGCTCTTCACCCTCGCCGCTGCGAGCGCCGGCGCCGCGACTGCCCCCGCCCGCACGTTCCAGGCTGCGAATCAGCTCGAAAGCCAGGTCCTCAGCGAGCTGAACGCCGTCCGTCGGGCGCACGGCCTCGTGCCGCTCAAGCTCTCGCGTCCGCTCGCGTCGGCAGCCGACGTGCACTCGCGCTCGATGGGGACGCACGGCTTCTTCAGCCACGATTCGAAGGACGGCTCCGACTTCTCCCGGCGCGTCATGCGCTTCTACGAGTCGAAGAACTACCGCAGCTGGTCGGTGGGCGAGAACCTGCTCTGGTCGACGACCGGGATCGACGCCCGCGGCGCGCTCAAGCTCTGGATGGAGAGCCCGAGCCACCGCAAGAACATCCTCACCGCGCGCTGGCGCGAGGTCGGCCTCTCCGCCCTGACCGTTCCGGCCGCGCCGGGCGTCTTCGGCGGCCGTGACGTCGTCATCGTCACGTCCGATTTCGGCGTCCGCTCCTAGCCTCCGACAGGGCTAGGCTGTCCGTGAGCGCCCGTAGCTCAGTGGACAGAGCGACGGACTTCTAATCCGTTGGTCGCAGGTTCGAATCCTGCCGGGCGCACTGTGCGTACCGTCGGAATCGTCAGCCCGGGAGCGATGGGGAGCGCGATTGGCGCTGCCTACGTGGCCGCGGGTGCGCGGGTCCTCGCCACCGTCGGGGATCGAAGCGAACGCACCCGAGGGCTTGCCGAGAGCGCGGGTCTCGAGTTGCTTGCCGATCTCGACGCCGTCGTCGCCGACGCCGAGCTCGTACTCTCGATCGTCCCGCCCGCGGAAGCGCGTGCTGTCGCCGCCGCGATCGGCGCCTCGGCCCGACGCACAGGCGCGACGCCGCTCGTCGCCGATTTGAACGCAACGTCTCCCGCAACGGCCCGTCGGATCGACGCGTTGCTTGCCGACGCGGGCATCGAGCTCGTCGACGGCTCGATCTCGGGCGGGCCGCCGCGCGCCGACTATCGGACGCGCGCCTACCTCTCCGGCCCGCGAGCCGCCGAGCTGGCCGCGGGCGCGCCCGCCTGGATCGATGCCCGGATCGTCGGCGGCGAAGTCGGGCTCGCCTCGGCGGTGAAGATGTGCACCGCATCGGTCTACAAGGGCCAGACCGCGATCCTCGCGCACGCGCTCTTCACCGCGCAGGCCCATGGCGTGCTGGCGCAGGTGCTGGACGACCTTGGCGACTCGTTCCCGCAGCAGATCGACCGCGCCGCCCGCTCGATAGCCGTGTCGGCGACGAAGGCGCACCGGTACGTGGGCGAGATGCGGGAGATCGCTGCCACGCAGCAGGAGGTCGGGCTGACGCCGGCGTTGTTCGACGCCATGGCAGAGGTCTACGACGCCCTCGCTCGGTCGTCCGTCGGCGCCGACGCGCCCGAGGCGATCGTGCAGGAACCGGACCTCGAGGAGGTACTCGGCCGTTTGTCCGAACCTCGCAACGGATATCCGGGAGAGACAGACGACGAGGAGGTCTCCCGATGAAGGTCGCGTTTCTCGCAGCCGACATGTTCGAGCAGGTCGAGCTGACCGAGCCCTGGAAAGCGGTCGAGCAGGAGGGCTGGACGCCCGAGCTCGTCTCGATCGAGCCCGGGACGATCCAGGGCTTCAACCACTACGACAAGGGCGACACGTTCGACGTCGACGCAACGGTCGAGGAGGCGTCCGCCGACGACTACGACGCGCTCGTGCTTCCCGGCGGTGTCGGCAACCCGGACACGCTCCGGCTGGACGAGAACGCGATCGCGTTCGTCCGAGGCTTCTTCGACCAAGGGAAGCCGGTGGCGGCGATCTGCCACGCGCCCTGGACGCTCGTCGAGGCGGGCGTCGTGCGTGGGAAGACGCTCACCTCGTGGCCGAGCCTGCAAACGGACATCCGCAACGCCGGCGCGACGTGGGTCGACGAGGAAGTCGTCCGCGACGGCTCCCTCGTGACGAGCCGCAAGCCCGACGACCTGCCCGCGTTCAACCGGGCGCTGGTGGAGCTCTTCCGGAGCCAGCCGCTGTCAGCCGGCCGGGATTCGAGTGCGGGCGAGAGGACTTGAACCTCCACGAGCCGAAGCTCACCGGGTCCTAAACCCGGCGCGTCTGCCATTCCGCCACGCCCGCGGCGTGCCTCAAAGGATAGAGCCGCCGACGGCAATGCCAACGTAACCACGCTCTTGGGCTGCGAAGCGGCCCCTTCAGGGATCTTTGCGCGGTCGAAATCTGCTTTCGCAGATTTCGAGCCTTGCGCCAGCTCTTGGGCTGCGAAG
>JALYRA010000332.1 GCA_030855545.1 Actinomycetota bacterium
AAAGGCAATGGCACGGTGATCCGGCGACCATTCCGGCTCGACATCGTCGGCGGCCGTGTCCGTGATCCGATTCGCGCCGACGTAGAGATCGCCGTCGCGGGAGAAGACGACCCGGTTCGGGAGCCCGCGCGCCGCATTCGGCGGCTGTGCTCCAGACGACGGCGGCAAGCAGCGGCAGCGGCGCGAGCGCCGATGCGATCAGGAGAAGTCGAGCTCTGCTCGCCATGCGCTCGTATGCTGCCCGACCGCGGCGGATGGCGGGGCCGGCGTCGCGCCGAAGTCGTCGGCCGCCTCCGCGAGCGTCGCCACCGGTCCGGCGCACACGTCCTCTCCGTCGAAGAGGTCGAGCCACGCCGCGAGCGGCCGGCCGGCGAACACGGCTGCGAGCTCGTCAGCGAGCGCGTCCTGCGCGTCCGCGACGAACTGTCGCTCGGCGAGCTCGGGGCGCTCGACCAACTCGCAGAGCCGGAGGAAGAACTTCGGCTCGAGCGCGCCGACGGTCAGGTACCTGCCGTCTGCCGTCTCGTAGATCCGGTAGCAGGCGAGCCCGCCGGTGAGGAAGCGCGGCAGCGGATCCCCGTCGAGGCGGTGAGCGACGAGCCTCTACGTGATTCGCCGTGACGGCGGCGGCCTGCGTCGGCTGACTCGTGCCGACGAGGTGGTCGCGATGCCGGCCTGGCGGGGCGACGGCCGCGTCCTTGTCCACTGGGCGAACCCGACGCTCGAGCTCGAGGAGATCGACTACACGAACAACGCCCGCGTCACTGCGGATCCGGCTGACGTGGAACGGCGGCTCACCGACCGTCGAGACGCTGCAGCGCTGCGAGGGCGCAGCGGACTGCTAGCCAAGTAACAGTCTGTTACTTGGCTCGCTCCGGGCCGCGAGCCGCTCACGCCTACCTTGTAACAGTCTGTTACTAAGCTTCGGGCGGGTTCGAGGAGATGCACGCCGGACGGCCGACGCTGCTGGATCATCAGCAACCGGCCGTCGCTCTCGACGATCCCGCCTGCTCCGGTCAGCGTCGTCCAACTCACGTCGTGCCTCTAGCCAGGGAGACCGAGCGCCGCCGGGAGCGCGTAGAGGTCGGGGAGGCGATCGGGCTCGTCGGGACGGCGGTCGTCTCGATCGAGCAGGAACGCCCTCATCCCGAGCGCCCTCGCGCCCTCGATGTCGTCCTCGTAGGAGTCGCCGACCATCGCCGCATCCTCCGGCCGGACGTCGAGCAAAGCAAGTGCATGCTGAAAGATCTCGGGGTGCGGCTTTGTCCGGCCGAAGGCGCGGGAGCCGATCGCACAGTCCGCGTCGAGACCGTGGTGGCGCACGAATTCCTCCAGGTCGCGGCTGCCGTTCGAGACGAAGCCGATCTTGACGCCGTGCTCGCGCAACGTGGCGAGCACCGGCAGCGCGTCCTCGTAGAGCATGAACTGCTCGTGCAGCTCCCACGCGCGCACGAGCTCCTCCGCGCACGCCCGTGCGCCCTCGGCGTCGCCGCCCATGCCGCGGACGATCTCCTCGGTGAAGGCGATCCAGAGCTCGTCGTCGTGCTCGAGCTCGGGGTGCCGCTGCAACGCGTCGAGAGCGGCGAGCCGCGATGTCTCGTAGAGCTCCGGATCGAGCGCGAGGCCGTGTCGTTCGCCCACGCGCCGATAGCCCTCGGGGCCAAGCTCGGGACCCGGCTTGGCGAGCGTGAAGTCGACGTCGAAGAGCACAGCCCGGACCACGCGCTGAGGATAGCCTTGGGGCAGTGCGCACTCCCGCCGGGATCCTTCGCGACGCAAAGACGATCGCGCTCGTCGGCGCGTCGCCGAACCCCGATCGTCCGAGCCACGGAGTCATGCGCTATCTGCTCGCGCAGGGCTATGACGTGATCCCCGTCCGTCCAGCGGGCTGCGACGAGGTTCTCGGCGTGCCGTGCGTTCGCTCGCTGGCCGAGATCGACCGGCCGATCGATCTTGTCGACGTCTTCCGCCGGTCGGAGGAGACCCCGCCGCACGCGCTCGAGGCCGTCGAGGCCGGCGCCGGCGCGCTCTGGCTCCAGCTCGGGATCGTCTCGGCCGAGTCGCGACGGATCGCCGAGGAGGCGGGGCTCGACTACGTCGAGGATCAGTGCACGGCCGTGGTTCACGGGACCGAGATTCGGGGATAGTCGCCGCGATGGAGTACGGCCTCCTCTTGCTCCGCCTAGTCGTCGGCCTTGCCTTCGCAGCGCATGGCGCGCAGAAGCTCTTCGGCTGGTTCGGCGGCGGCGGTTTGCAGGGAACCGCCGGTTTCTTCGCCTCGCTCGGCTACCGCGCGCCCGCGCTCATGGCGCTCGTAGCCGGCCTCGGGGAGCTCGGCGGCGGGCTCCTGCTGGCGGCCGGTTTCCTGACCCCGCTTGCCGCGCTCATCCTCGCGACGGTGATGCTGAATGCGATCGCGACCGTCCAGTGGCGCAAGGGTTTCTTCGGCGGCTACGAGCTGGACGTCACGTTTCTGACCGTGGTCGTGGCGCTCGCGATGACCGGTCCCGGCCGCCTCTCGCTCGACCACGCGGCCGGCTGGGCCGACGACATCACCGGCCCCGAGTGGGGCTCGCTCGCCCTCGCCGCAGCAATCGTCGCCGCGCTGATCACCACCACCATCGGCCGCGCCCGCGCCGACCTCGACGAGATCCCAGGCTAAACCCTCAAGAGCGAGGCGTTTGCGGCCGCGAAGCGGCCGCCTTCAGGGATCTTCGCGCGGTGAGCATCTGCTTCCGCAGATGCTCACCTTGCGCTAACTAATCGGGGTGCGGAGATTCGAACTCCGGACCTCTCCGACCCGAACGGAGCGCGCTACCAGGCTGCGCCACACCCCGAGCGCGGAAAGGGTAGCGATAATCGCCGCATGGCTCACCGCGACGAGATCGTCCGTTTTGCGAACGAGCTGCTCGAAACGCACCGCTTTCCGGAGTACGGCGTGCCCGGACTCCAAGTGCTCGGCGCCGACGAGGTGACAAGAATCGCGTGCGGCGTCTCCTCCTCGAAGGAGCTGTTCGAGCGGGCGGCGAGCGCAGGCGCTGAGCTCGTGATCGTTCACCATGGGATGTTCTGGCGAAACGAGCCGGTCTGGATCGATCGCCGCCAGCGCGGAAGGCTCGAGACGCTCTTCGGCGCCGACCTGTCGCTGCTCGCCTACCACCTCGCCCTCGACGCGCACCCCGAGATCGGCAACAACGCACTCCTCGCGGAGGCGCTCGGCGTCGCCGTGGAGCAACCGTTCGGCCCGGTCGGCCAGGGAGGCTCGCTGCGCGAGGCCTCGGGGATCGACGCGCTCGTCGGCCGGATCCGGGAGATCGCAGGCGGGCGTGATCCGCTCGTCTACGCGCACGGGCCGGAGGAGATCCGGCGGGTCGCACTCTGCTCGGGCGGCGCGGGCGGCGAGCTGATCCGTGCTGCGCACGAGGGGTACGACCTCTTCCTGACGGGAGAGCCGGAGGAGCCGAGCCTGCAGACGGCGCGGGAGCTCGGCATCCACTTCGTCGCCGCCGGACACGACGCGACAGAGCGGCTCGGTGTGCAGGCGCTGTCAAAGCGACTCGCCGAGCAGTACGGTCTCGACTGGGAGTTCATCGCGATCGAAAACCCGGTCTGATGGCGATTCTCCAGAACCCGCCGCTCCGGCCGCTCGACGAGACCGATCCCGACGACTACCGCCCGCGCTCCGCCTGGACCGGCCCACTCGTCGATCCCGTCTCGGAGCACGAGTACGTGCGCGATCTCTCCGTCATCCTCGAAGAAATCGCGCCAGGCGACCGGATCCCGCTGCACCGTCATCGGGTCGACGAGGCGATCGTCGTTGTGTCCGGCGAGGTCGAGGTACGGCTGGGCGACGAGACACGCATCGTCACCGGCCGTTCCGTCGTATTCGCGCCCGCGGGCGTCGCCCACGGCGCGCGCAATGCCGGCTCCCAACCGGCGAGCTACTTCGCGTTCTTCGCCACGACCGCAGTCGACATCGAATACCTGGAGCGCAACCCCGCACCCGGCACCGAAGGCGACCCGCCACGGCCGCAGGTCGTCTACGACGCCCGCGTGACCTAGAGCGCTTTGCGCATGTGCACCGACTCCTCGGCCCAGCCGAGTGAGCGGTAGAGACCCCGCGCGACCTCGTTGCCGCCCCAGACGTTCAGGCCGATCAGGTCGTAGCCCAGCCCGCGTACCTCGTCCTCGAGCGCGGTCATCGCCGCGCGGCCGTAGCCCTTGCCACGCTCATCCGCCGCAATCGTGATGTCATAGAGCCACGCCCCGCCCTCGCGGAGGCCGGCGAAGAGCGTGCCGACGTGACGATCATCCTCCTCGACGGCCCAGATCCAGGTGTCAGGCGTCGCCAGACCATGCGGGAGAACGTGTTCGATGTCCCGCGAAACCTTTGCCTCGGCCCGTGCGCTCGGCATGCCCACATGCTCGACGAGGCCACGCAGGTACTCGGCTCGATGCGCGACGTCCCAGGCGCCGTACTCGTCGGCGCGAAGGGGCCGGAGGGAGATCACGCCGCCACCTCCGCCAGAGCGTCGAGTACGGCGGCCGGCCGCTCCACGATCACAAGGTGCCCGCAGTCGGCAACGAGCCGGAGCTTCGCGTCGAGTCGGCGCGCGTACTCGAAGGCGTCCTCGAGCGGGAGCTGACGGTCCTGCGCGCCCCAGAGGACGAGCGTCGGACAGGAGATCTCGGCGAGGTGCGCCCTCGGATCGTCCGACAGCATCGCGCGACTCGCGACCTTCGTGTCCGCGTGCAGCGCCTGGGCAGAGAGGAGGCCGTGCGTCGCGCTCGCGGAGAGCACGTCAGCGTCGGCGACGAACCACGGCCGGAAGAGCGCACGCCGGTACCAGGCACGCTCCGCACAGCGGTGGCGGAAGCGGGAGGCCGCGCGGCCCGGACGGATCGTCGCGGTCGTGAGCACGACGGCCTGAGCCGCCCGCGTCGTCGTCGCGATCCCGGCCGGCGAGATGAGCAGAAGCGCCCGCACGAGCTCCGGACGCGTCCGCGCGAGCCTGAGGCCGACGAGGCCCCCGAACGAATGTCCGGCGACAACAGCGCGCGACACGCCCTCGGCATCGAGCACCGCCGCCGCAGACGCCGCGAAATCCTCCATCGTGGCGCCCCGGCCAAGCGGCGCCGAGCGCGCGTGACCCGGCAGATCGACGGCGATCACGCGGTAATGCGCGACCAGATCCGGGACGAGCTCGACCCAGTTGTCGGTCGAGCCGGCGAGCCCGTGGAGAAGCAGGAGCGGCTCGCCCGAACCGCCGACGTGGTACTCGACGGACCCCGCGCGACGGGTCTCGAGGTTCGTTGCAGCCGTCATCCGGGCACAGTATCCTCCGATGTCGATGACGAACTTTGGGACGCGGGCCAATTGATTCCCGCGAACAACGAGCGAGCAACGACCGAGCCCGCCTGAGCGCACTTTCTGCGCCAGCGGGCTTTTTCTTTGCCGCGATACGAAGGAGGAACCAGCGATGGCGAATCACCTGACGCCCGACGAGCTCTCGGAGGAGCTCGGAATCGACCGGCAGGAAGTGATCCGGGTGTGCATCGAGGAAGGCGTGCCGATCTACCAGGGCAAGATCGACAAGACGCTGTTCCAGGCGCAACTGCAGGCGCTCGGGGCAATGCCCCAGCCGCATTAGCGGCAGCGAAGCCCTCTAGCGCGCAGCCGTTTTCTTCGGCCGCGAAGCGGCCTTCTTGGGCGCGGCCTTCCGGGCGGCCTTCGGCTCCTTCGCGCCCTTGGCCTCTTCGACCGAGCGGCGAAGGGCATCCATCAGGTCGATCACCGGCGTCTCGGCGACGGGCTCCGGCGCCGCGATCTCCTCGCCGGCGAGCTTCGCCTCGAGCAGCGCCTTCAGGTCGCGCCTGTAGTCGCTCTGAAGGTCCGCAGGATCGAAATCGGTCGTCAGGCTCTCGATTACCTGCTGGGCGAGCGCGAGCTCCGGCGCCTTGACGTTCGTCTCCTCGACCGCCTCTTCGATCTCGGCCTGCGAGTAGACGTCGGCGTCGAGGAAGAGCGTCTCGAGGGCGAGCGCGTCGCCCTTCGGCCGGATCAAGCACAGCTTCTCCTTGCCCTGCTGCACGAAGCGGCCGAGCGCGGCCTTGTCGGTCTCGCGCATCGCGTTCAGCAGCAGCACATACGGCCGCCGCGCCGCGGCCGCCTGCGCCGGGACGAGAAAATAGGTGCGGTCGAAGAAGATCGGGTCGACCTGCGCTGCGTCGACGAAGCGGGCGATCTCGATCGAGCGCGAGTCGTCCTGGTTCGTCAGCGCCTCGATCTCCTCGTCCTCGACGAACACGAACTGGCCCTTCGCGACCTCCCAGCCCTTCACGATCTCGTCGGGGGAGAGGTCGCGCTCGTGCACCGGACAGAAGCGCTTCTGCTTGATCGGCGTCCCACACTCGCGGTGGAGCATCCGAAACGAGACGTCCGACGCCCGGGCGGCAGGCTTCGTCGCCGGGGCGAGCCCCACGGGGATCGAGACGAGTCCGAAGCTGATCGAGCCGTTCCAGGTCGTACGCATATCCGCCTTCAGTGTAAAGGGACCGAACCGATTCGCCCTTTCGCGGGCGATCCCTTCTCCGTAGAGTCTGGATCATGCAACCCAAGCGCACAATCGCGAGGCTCTGGCGCGACGCCGTCGCAGCCGGCCGGCCGACCCCGGCCTACCTCGTCCAGAACGGCGACGAGTGGACGCCGGTCTCGTGGGCCGAAGCCGCCGAGCGCGTCGATGACTACGCGAACGGCCTGCTCGCGCTCGGCGTCAAGAAGGGCGATGCGTTCTCGATTCTCGCGACGAGCCGCGTCGAGTGGGCGCTCTTCGACTTCGCGCTCGGCTCGGTCGGCGCGATCGGCGCCGCGATCTACGCGAACAGCTCCGTCAAGGACGCGGGCTACATCCTCGAGCACTCCGAGTCGATCGGTGTGCTCTGCGAGGACGAGGTGCAGCGCGCGAAGGTCGACGCGGTGCGAGCAGAGATCCCGCGGCTCGGTCACGTGCTCACCTTCGACGACCTCGACGACCTGGCCGCACGCGGGCGTGTGTACGCAGCCGAGCATCCGGACGCGCTGAGCGAGGCGAGCGACGCGATCGAGGAGGAAGACCTCTTCACCTACATCTACACCTCTGGGACGACGGGCCCGCCCAAGGGCTGCATGATCTCCCACAAGAACTACTACGCCATGGTCGCCGTCGTCGACGACCTGCCGAGCTTCACGGGGCCCGAGGACACGATGCTCCTCTACCTGCCGCTCGCGCACAACTTCGGCCGGCTGATGCACCTGTCGGGCGCGTACGTGGGCTACGGGATCGCGTTCCTACCCGACCCGCTCCAAGCCGCCGCGGCATTGCCGCAGGTAAGGCCGACTGTCTTTCCGAGCGTGCCGAGGGTCTACGAGAAGATTCACGGCGCCGTCGTCGCGAAGTTCGATGCGGAGACGGGCGCCAAGCGGAAGCTGATCGACTGGGCGCTCGTCGTCGGCCGCCGCGTCAGCGAGCTCCAGCGGGCCGGAAAGCCCGTGCCGCCCCTACTCCTGGCGCAGTTCCGGCTCGCGGACCGGCTCGTCTACGCGAAGGTGAAGGCACGGCTCGGCGGGCGGCTGCGCCTCGCCATCTCGGGTGGCGCGCCGCTCTCGGCCGAGATCGCCGAGTTCTTCCACGCGATCGACATCCTCCTCGTCGAGGGCTACGGCCTCACCGAGTGCACGACGGCGGCGTCGACCAACACGCACGAGGCGTACCGCTTCGGCACGGTCGGCCGCCCACTGCCCGGCACGGAGGTGAAGGTCGCCGAGGACGGCGAGTTGCTGATCAGGAGCGAGACCGTCTTTCAGGGCTACTTCAAGGATCCCGAGGCGACCGCTGAGGTGCTCGGCGCCGACGGCTGGCTTCGCTCGGGCGACATCGCCGAGATCGACGCGGACGGCTACATCGTGATCACCGACCGGAAGAAGGACATCATCGTCACCGCCGGCGGCAAGAACGTCGCGCCGCAGAACCTCGAGAACGACCTGAAGACATCGAAGTACGTCTCGCAGGCGATGGTCGTCGGCGACCGGCAGCCGTACATCGCCGCGCTGATCACGCTGGATCCCGAGACGCTGCCGGTCTGGGCCGCCGAGCACGGCCTGCCGGGCGACATCGAGAGCCTCGCCCGCTCGACGGAGGTGCGCGAGCTGGTGCAGGGCGTCGTGGACGAGGTCAACGCAGACCGCTCACGCTACGAGCAGATCAAGCGCTTCTCAATCCTGCCGCGCGACTTCACGATGGACGACGGGGAGCTGACCCCGACCCTGAAGCTGAAGCGGCGGGCGGTCGCACAGCACTTCGGGAGCGAGCTCGACGAGCTCTACGACGGCGAGACGCTGAACCAAGCCGCCGGCGTCTAGAAATCAGGGACGCAAACGTACGACCCAGGTGGCGCCGCCGTCCATGGAGCGCTTGATTGTCCCGTCGTGGAGCGCGACGTAGAGGTCCCCAGCAGCCAGGAGCGCGGCCGGCTGCCCACCGATGTCGCCGCGTGCCGCGAACGTGCGTCCGCCGTCGATGCTGCGGAGCACCTTGCCCTGGTCGCCGACCAGGTAGAGCTGCTCCGGCTGGGGCCAGGCGGTCAACCCGACCATGCCGTTCAACCGATCCCAGCTCTTGCCGCCGTCGCGCGAGGCGTATGTGCCCTGATCGAGGTTGGTCGCCGCGGTAACCACGAGCCGGCGTGGATCGCCTGGGTCGGCCGTGACATCGATGATCTGTCCGGGCGTGTCGAGCTGCGTCCAACTCTCGCCCTCGTCTGCGCTCGCGAGCAGGCGATCGTTCGACGCGTCATAGCCGTAGACGCGACCTCCGACCGAGCGGAGAACGTGGAAGTCGGCCTCGCCGAGCAGCGACACCGACTGCCAGGTCTGGCCCGCGTCGGCTGACTCGATCAGTCCCAGCAAAGGCGGGAGTGATTGCTCACGCGCATCGGGATGACCGGAGCCGATGAACCGATTTCGGCCGACGACCGAGAAACCCATCGTGTCCTGGTAGCGGTCCGTGACCCGGGCAGCCCGCTGCGAGTTCTTCCCGACCCGGAAAAGACCCGTGTGGGTCGCGATGAAGAGCGACCCGTCGGCCGGATTGATCCCGAGCCCGTGTACGTGGACCGGTCCTGGGTCAGCGAAGGGAACGCCGCTGAAGACTGCTTCCCGATCCTGCCCTGACGTGCTCCAGAGGAACGCCCCGGCGACCACTGTTCCGGCTCCTAAAGCGAGAGCCAGGAGGAGCCGGCCCCGTTTGATCTTCGAGGCTCGCGTCATCACTCTCCGGAACAGTATGAGCTTCGGCAAGAGAAGTTCGACTTTCGTGCTTGACATATACCCCCAGGGGGTATAGTGTCGTTGCCATGAATCTCAACCGCGTCGCACTCAGCGCGACCATCCACTGCCTCACCGGCTGCGCCATCGGCGAGGTTCTCGGAATGATCATCGGCACCGCGCTCGGCTGGAGCGACTTCGAGACGATCGCCCTCGCCGTCGTGCTGGCGTTCTTCTTCGGCTACTCACTGACGATGCTGCCGCTGCTGCGCTCCGGCATCGCGCTCGCCGCCGCGATCCCGGTCGCGCTCGCGGCCGACACGATCTCGATTGCCGTGATGGAGATCGTCGATAACGCGATCATGCTGATGATCCCCGGCGCGATGGAGGCGGGGCTCACGAACGTGCTCTTTTGGGGGAGCCTCGCCGTCGCCCTCCTGATCGCCGGCGCCGTCGCCTATCCGGTCAACCGCTGGCTGATCTCCCGCGGCAAGGGCCACGCGGTCGTGCACTCACACCACGCGCACTGATTCCCCCCGATCAGGC
>JALYRA010000375.1 GCA_030855545.1 Actinomycetota bacterium
GCAACCGCTGACCACGCTGTCCGGAGGCGAGCGGCAGCGGCTCAAGCTGGCGACACGATTGGTCGAGAAGGGCAGTGCCCCCAGTGCCTACGTCCTCGACGAGCCGACCACCGGCCTCCACCTCGCCGACGTCGAGCAGCTGCTCGGCCTGCTCGAGCGGCTCGTCGACTCCGGCAAGTCGCTCCTCGTCATCGCGCACCACCAGGCGGTCATGGCGCACGCCGACTGGATCATCGACCTCGGCCCCGGCGCCGGCCACGACGGCGGCCGCATCGTCTTCGAGGGCACGCCCGCCGACCTCGTCGCCGCCCGCTCCACCCTCACGGGCAAGCACCTGGCGGCCTACATCGGCACCTGACCGAGGCCCGCGGACCCACTTCGGGGCGTTCTGACGTCAGGCAACGACATCGCGGCCGATGGCGATCAAGTCAGCGACGACGTCGTCGAGCGGCCTGCTCGCATCGAGCTCATGGGTGCACGTCGCCCGTAGCAGGGGCTCCACCCAGCCGACGTGCGAGAGGATGAGCTCGCGTTCCCCGGGGCCTTGGCCCCAGTCGTTTGTCGTCCTGCTCTCGATGCGGTCGAGGATCACCTCGGCCGGCGCGCTGAGCAAGACGACGGCGTCGAACCGGTCGTAGAACTTCCCCTGATTCGAGTGGGTTCCCGAAACAAAGAGCGTGCGCTCGTCCTTCGAGGCGAGGAGGTCGGCGATTCGGTCCTCCCGCCACAGCCACTCCCCCTCGGCGCCATCCGCAGGAGGGACCCATTCGCTCCACTCGGGCGAGTCCGTGTCGACAACTCGGAAGCCCTTCTGCTCGAGCTCGGCCAGCGCCGTCGACTTCCCGGTGCCCGACATCCCGGTCACCAGGATGCGCGGCATGTCAGGGGACGTCGGCGGCGCGGAGCACTCGGGCGCAGCGTTCGGCGAGCTCCTGGATCGCCGCGCGCTCGACGTCCGGGAACTCGCGCGGATCCTCGAAGCCGAGGTTGAGCGCACCAACGATCTCGCCGGCATCGTCTCGGAGCGGAACCGTCGCGCAGGCGTGGTCGTCCTCGTCGACGCGCGTCAACCCCGGGTGGTTGCACCGCAACTGCTCGTTCGACGCGATGAAGAGAGCGCCACCGCCCCGGAGCACCTCGGCAATCGGGTAGGGCGCGTCGACCGGAAAGCCGAGGCGGACGGGATTCTCGGAGAACCGCGTCACCCGAGCGACGTCGATCGCGCGACCATCCGTGGAGATCGTCGCGACGAAGCCGGCATCGGCGCCGATGCGTTCGAGCTCCTCTGCGACGAACGCAGCCGCGTGATCGACCGGCGTCGCTGACCCCTTGGCGTAGATCTGCTCGAGCCGCTGCATCAACTCGTCGTCGCTCGTGCTCATGAAGCTTGACTTTACGCGGCCGAGAGCGCGGGCAGCGTCAGCTCGAAGGCGGCGCCGCCGACCGCACTGTGCCGGTAGCTCACCTCGCCGCTGTGCGCTCGGGCGTACGACCGCGCGATCGCAAGGCCGAGACCCGTTCCGGCCACCGTCGCGGCGCTGCCAGCACTGCGCGCGAAACGGTCGAAGAGCTGCGGCACGAACTCGTCGGGCACGCCGGGGCCTTGATCCTCGACGGTGACCCTCAGAACGCCTCCCTGCGTGTCCGCCGAGATCACCACCGGGGGCCTGCCGTAACGGCACGCGTTGGCGACGAGGTTCGAGACGATGCGGTCGAGCGCGGCGACATCCACGTCCACTTCGAGCGCCGGGTCGACCTCGATGCCGATCTGCTCCGACTGGGGAGCCACCGAACGGGCGATCTCCTCGAGGCGGTCCCGCACGCGGACTCGCTGCGGATTGATCGACACGGCATCGGCGTCGAGGCGCGAGAGGTCGAGCAGCTGCTCGACGAGATCGCGGAGGTGGCGGATCTGCGTCGTCAGCGAGTCCTGCAACTGCGCGAGCTGCGACGGATCGAGCTGCGCGCCGCGCTCGGCGATCGTCTCCGAGAGGCCGTAGATGGCGCCGACCGGCGAGCGCAGCTCGTGCGCTGCGAGCGCAACGAACTCGCTCTTCAGCTCGTCGGCGCGCTCGAGCGACTCCCGCGCCGTCCGTTCCTGGGCGAACAGGCGAGCGCGGTCGAGCGCGAGGCCGGTGAACAAGCCGAGCGCGGTCAGCAACTTGCGTTCCTCGTCGCCGAAGAACGGGGCGAAGGTGCTCGTCGCCAGTACGAGCGTGCCGAACGGGAACTCGAACCGCTGCACATCGTGAGCGGCTTCGTCGATGGCGCCGTGGGCGGCGATGCGCGTCCCGTCGGGGCCGACGAGCGCGATGCCGCGCGCGCCGACGAGGCTCGCCATCGGCGGCAGGACGCGCGCCGCGACGTCCTCGACCGACGTCGCAGCCATGAGCTCGCCCGTCGCCATCTGCAACCGAGCCTGCTCCGGTCGGCGCCAGAGCACCCGGAGGAAGGCCGGCGGCGCGAAGCCGAGCAGGAACGCGATCCCGCTCGCCGTCGCAAGCAGAGCGATCGTGAGCGCGAGCGGCGAGTCATCCGCCGGCGAGGCCAGCGCGAGCACGAGCGCCGCCGTAAACGCCGTCGACGCGAACGCGAGCATCTGCATCCGCCGGCGTGCAACGCTCGCCTCGCCTCGACCGGCACGCCAGAGGCGCACCGCGACGATCAGGAGCAGCACCGACCAGTGGACGACGAATGCAAAGGCGTACACGGCGAACCACCACGGCCACGACTCCCCTTCCGCGGGGAGCCCCGGGAGCAGCAGCGTCGTCGTCACGAGGGCAGCGCTGAGCGAGTCGATGAAACGGGCCAGCGGGCGTCCGCCCGGCTCGAACGCAACGGCGAAGCGGTAGAGCAAGTAGGGGAAGAGGAGCAGGATCGCAAGGTCGATCCGCTCGACGACCTTCAGCGCGAGCTCGTCCGGCTCCTCGGGAAGCAACTGCCCGGCGGCGATGACCCAGGCGAGCGCCACGAACGCGAGCGCCGCCCAGAGCGCGGTGACCGCACGCTCGTTGCGCCACTGGCGCACGCAGACGACGGCGACTGCCGCGAACAGCACGAGATTGACGATCCCGACGACTTCAACTGTTTGACGCAACCAACGCCTCCTGGGCGGGCCTGATCCTACAGTCGTCTATCGGGTTACGACGTTGATCCCGTGAGTGCCTTCCTCGTCGAGGAAACGGAAGAGCGCCTCGGCGATGCAGACGGGTTTCTCCTGACCTTCGAGCTCGATTGTCGCCGCCACGCGCGCCTGCTTTCCGTTCGCGACCGCCTCCACCTCCTCGATCCGGAAGCGGCCGCGAATCCGGCCGCCGGAGGGCACCGGCGAGGTGAAGCGGACGCGGTTCAGTCCGTAGTTCAACGTCATCCCGTAACCGTCGAGCGCCGGCAACGACTCGGTGAACATGGGCACGACGAGCGAGAGCGTCAGGTAGCCGTGCGCGATCGTCGTCCCGAACGGACCCGCTGCCGCAGCGTCGGGATCGGTGTGGATCCACTGCGCGTCGTCGGTCGCGCGCGCGAACTCGTCGATCCGGGACTGCTCGATCGTCCGCCACTCGGAGACGAGCTCCTGTCCGACGAGATCCTCGACTACCACCGGAGCACCGACGCGGCCCACGTGTAGCCGGTGCCCGCCGCGAGCAGGAGCACGAGATCGCCGTCGGAGAGGTCGCCGTCGCGGCCGGCGCGGTCGAGCGCGAGCAGCGAGTCGACGCCGCTCATGTGCCCGGTGTCGTCGAGGTAGGCGGCGCGCGGGTTCCCGAGCTCGCTGACGATCGCCTCGTGCATCGAGCGCTTCATGTGGATCCCGCACAGGTAGGACACGTCCTCGAGCTTCGCATCCGACCGGTCGAGCGCGCCACGGGCCGCCGCGACGAAGTTCGGCAGGCTGACCTCGTCGAGGCCTCCCTTCATCTGGGCAGGGTCGGCGACGTCGAGGAAGTGCCGGCGTCCGGCGACGCTCTCCGCAGAGGCCGGCTCGACCGAGCCGCCTGCCGGCATCTTCACCTGCAGCGAGAACGAGCCGTCCGTGATCGCGTGACAGCCGAGCAGCTCGTGCGGCGCGTCGCGTGTCAGCAGCCCGGCTACGGCGCCGTCGCCGAAGTTGAACATGAAGCGCGAGCGCTCGTTCGTGTAGTCGAGCAGGTGCGACTCGCGGCAGGCTGCGACGATCAAGACGTTGCGGATGTCCTCCTCGGCGATCAGGAAGTTCCGCGCGAGGCGCAGCGCGACCGGCGTGCCGCAGGAGACGTTCGCGTACTCGAGCGCGTTCGCGTTGTGCGCCCCGAGCCGGTGCGCGATCCACGGAGCGGCCTGCCAGACGAGGTAGTCCTTCCAGAGCGAGCCGTAGTAGAGGACGACGTCGATCTCGGCGGGATCGATGTCGCTCTGGCCGAGCAGGCGCTCGGCCGCGACGACGGCCATGTCGCTGACGTGCTCGTCGTCGGCCGCGATGTGCTTGCCGCGCAGGCCGAACTTCTCCAGGATCACCTGCTCGGGAATCGAGCTCGCTTCGGCGATCTCCGCGGCCGTCATCCAGCGCTCGGGGAGATACGCCGCTGTTGCGGCGAGGCCGATCACGGGTCGAGATCCCTCGCGCCGATCGTCCGGACGATGATCCGCGCCAGCTCGTCGAAGACGTGCTCGGGCATCTCCTTGCCGGCGCCGTTCCAGAGGATCCAGCGCATGCCGACGAGCTCGCCGATCCCCATCAGGCTCCAGG
>JALYRA010000042.1 GCA_030855545.1 Actinomycetota bacterium
GATCGGTCTACAAGGCAATCGACGAGACGAACGATCTCGGCGACGACACCGTCAAGGCGCTCGACGCGGAGCTCGAGAAGTTCAAGAAGGGCTTCAACGTCGAGGAGGACAAGGGCCTCGTCGCCTAATCGTGGCTCCCCCGGCAACAATTAGTGCGTCCCTGCGGCGCGATGCGGCGTCCTCAGTCGCGCCCATGGCTTCAGGCATGAACGCTCCCTGCGTCCTTGCCTCGCTTCCAGCTCGCACGGCAGGAGCGCGAAATCGTCACCGGGAGAGCCACTGATGGCCAGCGTCCAGGACCTGAAGCGGCGCGTCCGCTCCGTCAAGAACACCCGCAAGATCACGAAGGCGATGGAGCTCGTGGCCTCGGCCCGGCTTCGTCGCGCGCAGACGCGGATCGAGGCGATGCGGCCGTACGCCGAGACGATGCGCGAGTTGATCGCGGGTGTCGGGCGGGCGAGCTCATCGGTCCGCGGCCTGCCGCTCCTGCAGCAGCGCGACGAGGTGAAGACGGTCGCGGTCGTCGCCCTCACGGGCGACCGAGGGCTCGCAGGCCCCTTCAACGCACAGATCATCCGCCGGGCGTTCTCGGTCGAGCGGCAGCTGCGCGGGGAGGGGAAGACGGTCAAGTTCGTCGCCATCGGCAAGCGAGGACGCTCGACGCTCGCCTTTCGTGGCTACGAGACCGCCGGCGAGTATGTCGGCTTCACCGACCGGCCCGGCTACTCGGACGCTCAGGCGATCGCCCACCGCATCGCCGAGCTCTACGTCGAGGGTGAGATCGACAGCGCCGTGCTGGTCTACAACGCGTACGTCTCGCCGCTCGTGCAGACCGTCACCGAGCAGGAGTTGCTCCCGATCTCGGCCGACATCCTCGAGACCGACGAAGAGGAACGCCGCGACGACGCCATGCGCGGCGACTTCATCTTCGAGCCAGAACCGGAGGAGATCCTCGCCCGTCTGCTCCCGGTCTATCTGGAGACACAGATCTTTCGCGCTCTGCTCGAGTCGGCGGCGTCCGAGCAGGGCGCCCGCATGACGGCGATGCGGAATGCGTCGAAGAACGCGGGCGAGCTGATCGACTCGCTGACGCTGCAGATGAACCGCGCCCGGCAGGCCGAGATCACGCAGGAGATCCTCGAGGTCGTCGCCGGCGCGGAAGCGCTCTCGTAAAAGGAGAGCGGTATTTATTCACCGGTGAAATTGCACTAACAATCTCGAGTGTACGGCGTCTAAATCGCTCGAGAAGGCGCACGGGTGCAATTCGCCGCCCTGCGCTCAGCTGCTACTGGAGGGGAAATTTGATGCGCAAGCGTTCTTTCTGGATCGCGCTCGCCGCACTTACGGCGGTCGTGACCATGACGGCAACGGGGGCCACTGCGGGTTCGCCGCAGGGCGCTCTCAAGCCGGCTGCGGTAGGCGGGACGGTGATTCTCGGCGCCGATCAGGAGCCGAAGATCCTCAACCCGTTCCTGACCGACGGCAACCTCTACTGGCTGTCCGTGATCGTCGGCCAGGTCTTCGAGGGCTCGTTCGAGATCAACAACAAGGGCGTCTACGTCAAAGAGATGATCACCAGCGCGACGGTGACAAGCAATCCGTTCACCGTCACCTACAAGCTGAAGCCGGGCCTGAAGTGGAGCGATGGCAAGGCGATCACGTCCAAGGACTACGTCTCGACGAAGAACACGATCATGAACATGGCCTACGACATCACGTCGCGGGCGGGCTACGAGGACATCGCCCGCATCCAGACGCCGAACGCGCTGACGGCGAGAGTCGTCTTCAAGAAGCCGTTCGCTGCCTGGAAGGACCTGTTCGGCGGGCTGATCCCGGCGCACAAGGTCGCCGGGAAGGACTTCAACAAGACGTGGACCGACTCGATCGACATCTCGAGCGGCCCGTTTAAGTTCCAGAAGTGGGACAGAGGCTCGCAGCTCGTGTTGACCAAGAACGCGAACTACAACTCCGGCGCGAAGTCGAAGATCAACCAGCTCGTCTTCCGCTTCATCCCGGACACGAACACGCAGTTCCAGGCGATGCGCGGCGGTGAGGTCGACATGATCGCTCCGCAGCCGCAGCTTCAGATCGCCGACATCAAGAAGCAGGCCGGCATCCGCGTGCAGTCGGGCCCAGAGTTCGCCTGGGAGCACCTGGACATCCAGCTCGGCAACAAGGGCCACCTCGCGCTGCGGCAGCCGTTTGTCAGGCAGGCGCTCGTGACCGGCATCAACCGCGGCCAGATCGCGAACGCGCTCTACCGCGAGATCGCGCCGGGCCTTCCGGTCCTGAACAACGTGGTCTACAAGCCGTTCCAGAAGGAGTACGCGGCCCACAGGTGGCAGCCGTTCGGCTTCAGCCAGAAGAAGGCGATCAGCCTGCTTCGGGCGAAGGGCTGCACCGGCGGTCCGGCGGTTCCGTCGAGTAGGAACAAGGACATCTACTCCTGCCCCGGCGTGGGCAAGCTGTCGTTCCGCTTCTTCTCGACCGCGGGCAACCAGCTCCGCTCGCTGGCGTTCCAGATCATGCAGAAGCAGCTGCTGTCGATCGGCATCGACCTCGAGAACCGGTTCCGCACCGGCGTCTTCAGCGTCCTGCCGACCGGCGACTGGGATCTGTTCCTCTTCACCTGGATCGGCAGCCCGGACCCGGGCGGGTCGGTCGAGATCCACAAGTGCAAGGGCGACCAGAACTACAACGCCTACTGCAACGCCAAGGCGTCGAGGCTGCTCGCACTGAGCCAGAACCAGGTCGACCCGGCCAGGCGCACGGCGTTGCTGAACGAAGCAGATCGGCTGATGTCGAGGGACCTCCCGACGCTGCCGCTGTTCGCTCGTCCTGGGTTCCTGATCCACAAGTCCTCGGTCGGTGGGGTTCTCAAGAACCCGACCTCCGAGGGTCCGACGTGGAACTCCGAGGTCTGGACGGTCGCTCGGTAGTAGAGTCCCGTTCGGCTCGATCCGTTCCGGCCTCGCCGTAACGGAGCTCAGATCGTCCGAGCCCCGCCCCTCGCGCCCAGCGCGGGGGGCGGGGCTCTCATATCATTCGGTCGTTCGCACCTGCGGAGAGAGAAAGAAGAAGCCCAATGCTGACCTACATCATTCGGCGCGTCCTCTACAGCATTCCCGTCCTGTTTGCGGCGAGCTTCCTGATCTTCGCGTTCGTCGCGATCGCGAGCGACCCGCTCCAGTTCCTGCGCATGCAACCGCGCATCTCGCAGGTGACGCTGGCCAAGATCGTCGAGCGGGAGCACCTGGAGGAGCCGATCCCGGTGCGCTACGGCTACTGGATCAGCGAAGCGGTCACGAACAAGTTCGGATCGACGCTGATCGGCGACCGTCCGATCTGGCCGGATCTCCTGCGCGTGATGGGCAACACGGCCCAGCTCGTGATCGCCGCCGAGCTCCTGGCCATCCTCTTAGCCGTCTTCATCGGGGTGTACTCCGCCGTCAGGCAATACTCGTCGTTCGACTACTCCTTCACGACGTTCAGCTTCCTCGGGCTCGCGACGCCGGTCTTCTGGCTGGCGCTGATGCTGCAGGTACTCGTCGTCAACATCTTCCTGAACTACGACATCAGGATCTTCTACATATCCAACTTGAGCTCGACCGACCCGGACAACTTCCTGCTGGACCGGATCCAGCATCTCGCCCTGCCGGTGATCGTGATCGCGGTGGCGAGCGTCGCGCAGTACAGCCGCTACATGCGTGCGGCGATGCTGGAGGTCGTCAACTCCGACTACGTGCGGACGGCGCGCGCGAAGGGGCTGAACGAGCGGACCGTGATCATGAAGCACGCGTTCCGGAACGCCTTGATCCCGCTCGCGACCGTCGTGGCGCTGAACCTCGGCACGGTCCTCGGCGGTGCGGTCGTCACCGAGACGGTCTTCTCGCTCGACGGGATGGGGCTGTACTTCATCCGCAACCTCGTCGAGGGCGATCCGTATCCGGTGATGGCGTGGCTGATGATCACGTCGGTGATGATTGTCTTCTTCAACCTCGTCGCCGACGTGGTCTACGGCTACCTGGACCCGCGAGTCCGTTATGACTGATCTCGGGAAAGGGGATCGCGACCGGCCGAGCGAGACGGTCGAGGCCGGCGGAGACGCCGAGCACCTCGACCAGGCCGGGCACACGCCGCACCTGCCTCCGCACGAGGAGGTCAGCCGGCCGACGAACATCGTCCAGAGCGATGCGATCGACTCGCTCGCGGTCGGCGGCTCCGGCGGGGGCGACATGGCGCTCGTCTACGAGTCGGGCGTCGAGATCCAGGCGCGGAGCCAATGGGGCTACGCCGCACGGCGCTTCCTCAGGCACCGGCTTGCGATGGGCGGGCTCCTCGGGATCCTCTTCATCATCTTCGTGGCGATCTTCGCCGAGCAGATCGCGCCGTACCCCTACGACGAGCTCGACTTCAACGCGCTCCGGATCCCGCCGACGACCGAGGGCCAGCACTACTTCGGCACCGACCTGCTCGGCCGCGACTTCTTCAGCCGGGTCGTCTTCGGGCTGCGCACGTCGGTGTGGGTCGCGTTCTTCATCACGTTCCTGACGACGATCATCGGGACGACGATCGGAGCCACCGCCGGCTACTTCGGCGGCTGGGTCGACAACCTCCTGATGCGGTTCACCGATCTGATCCTGACGCTGCCGGGCCTCGCGGTCCTGCTCGTCGCGTCGATCTACCTCGGCCAGGGCAAGCCGTTCCGCGTCGCGATCATCCTCGCCGCGCTCTTCTGGACCGGGATCGCTCGCATCGTCCGCGGCACCTTCCTCTCGCTGCGGGAGAAGGAGTTCGTCGAGGCGGCCAAAGCCTCGGGGGCGGGAGATGCCCGTATCATCGTCAGACATATGCTGCCGAACGCAATCGGGCCGATCATCGTCAGCGCGACGCTGATCGTGGCGGCGGCGATTCTCACCGAGGCGGCGCTCTCGTTCCTCGGCTTCGGGATCCAGCCGCCGAACCCCGCTCTCGGTCAGCTGATCAACGACGGCCAGAGCGAAGGCCTGAAGTTCTGGTGGATGATCACCTTCCCGGGGATCATCATCGTCTTCATCGCGCTCTGCATCAACTTCATCGGGGACGGCCTGCGCGACGCGCTCGACCCCACGCAGAGGCGACTGCGTGACTGAGGCCGGACATGGCTGAGCCGCTACTCGCGATTCGAGACCTGACCGTCGAGTTCGGCACCGAGGACGGCGTCGTGCACGCGGTCACGGGCGTCAGCTACGACGTCTTCCCGGGCGAGACCGTGGGCGTGGTCGGCGAGTCGGGCTCCGGCAAGAGCGTCAGCGTCATGAGCCTGCTCGGGTTGATTCCGCAGCCCCCGGGACGGGTCACGAACGGGACGGCGATGTTCCAGGGCCGTGACCTGATCAAGATGGGGAAGAAGGATCTCCGCGAGCTTCGTGGCGGCGATGTCGCGATGATCTTCCAGGACCCGATGACGTCGCTCAATCCCGTGTTCACGATCGGCGACCAGATCGGCGAGGCGATCCAGGTGCACAACCCGGGCGTCAAGGACGACGAGGCCGAAAAGCGGGTCGTCGACCTGCTGACCCTGGTCGGGGTTCCGACCCCCGCGCAGCGCGTGAAGCAGTTTCCGCACGAGTTCTCGGGCGGGATGCGCCAGCGCGCGATGATCGCGATGGCGATCGCGAACGAGCCCAAGCTGTTGATCGCCGACGAGCCGACGACCCCACTCGACGTGACGATCCAGGCCCAGATCATCGAGGTGCTGAAAGCGGCGCAGCAGGAGACGCACGCGGCGACGATCCTGATCACCCACGATCTCGGGCTCGTCGCCGAGCTCTGTGACCGCGTCGTCGTCATGTACGGCGGCCGCGTCGTCGAGACCGGCGACGTCTTCACGATCTTCTCGAACCCGCGTCATCCGTACACGGTCGGTCTGATGGACAGCCTGCCGAGGCTGATCGGGGAAGACGAGATGCTGCGCCCGATCAGCGGTCAGCCGCCGAGCCTGATCAACCTGCCGCCGGGCTGCTCGTTCCATCCGCGGTGCTTCCTCTCGGGCGGGCGACTGCCTTGCCGCACCGAGGTGCCGCCGCTCCGACCGATCGGCGACACCCAGCACCTCTCGGCCTGCCACTTCGCGGAGGAGTTGCCGGAACGTCACCCGGAGCGGGCTGCAGCCGGAGGACGGGCGTGAGCGAGGCCGTGCAGGAGCAGTCGCAGACCTCGCACCGGACGTACGAGGGCTCAGGAGATGAGATTCTCCGCGTCGAGGGCCTCGTCAAGCATTTCCCGATCCGGGCTGGCCTGCTCAAGAAGACGGTCGGCCAGATCCACGCCGTCGACGGCGTCGACCTGACCGTCCGGGCGGGGGAGACGCTCGGGCTCGTCGGCGAATCCGGCTGCGGGAAGTCGACGCTCGGTCGCACGATCCTGAAGCTGCTCGAGCCGACGAGGGGCAAGATCTTCTTCGACGGCAAGGACATCACCGGCTACTCGCGCCGCCAGATGCGCGAGGTGCGCCGCGGCATGCAGATCGTCTTCCAGGACCCGTACGCCTCGCTGAACCCGCGCATGACCGTCCGTGAGATCGTCGCCGAGCCGCTACGCATCAACAATCTTTACGACCGCAAGGACGGACGCAAGCGCGTCGAGGAGCTGCTGCGCACGGTGGGTCTCTCGCCGGAGCACGCGAACCGCTTCCCGCACGAGTTCTCGGGCGGCCAGCGCCAGCGCATCGGCATCGCGCGGGCGCTTGCGCTCAACCCGCGCGTCGTCATCCTCGACGAGCCGGTCTCGGCCCTCGACGTCTCGATCCGCGCCCAGGTGATCAACCTGCTCGAGGCACTGCAGCGCGATCTCGGACTGACGTATCTCTTCGTCGCGCACGACCTCTCCGTCGTCCGCCACGTCTCCGATCGTGTCGCCGTCATGTATCTCGGCTGGGTGATCGAGATCGGGACCCGCGAGGAGATCTACGAGCGCCCGACGCATCCGTACACCCAGGCTCTGCTTTCGGCGGTGCCGATCGAAGATCCGTACGAGCGCGGCAAGCGCGACCGAATCGTGCTCACGGGCGACGTGCCGAGCCCCGCCAACCCGCCATCGGGCTGCCGCTTCCGCACCCGCTGCTGGAAGGCCCAGGAGATCTGTGCGATCGAGGAGCCGGCGTTGATCGACCGCGGCCACGGTCACCCGAGCGCCTGCCATTTCGCAGAGGTGTTGCAGCCCCTCGCGCCGGCCGACACCGGCTCGAGCGGCAACGGCACCACACCGGGCTAGACGGGCTGATGACCGTCCGCTTCCTCGCCGCTTCCGTTGCGCTTGCGTGCGCCCTCGTTGCGGGGTGCGGCGGCGATGGTCCGTCGAAGGAGGAGTTCCAGGTCGAGATGATTGCGGCCCGCGACCGCGTCGACGACGCGCTCGAGCAGGTGACGAACGCGACCTCCGTCGAGGACCTGTTCGCGCGCCTGCGGATCGCGGCAGCGGAGGTGCGGAGCGCCGCGACCGATGTCGCCGAGGCTGATGCGCCCGACGGCCTCGAGGACGAGGAGCGCGCTCTCGCGACCACGCTGCGCGCCTTCTCGGACGAGATCGTGTCGACCGTCGACACACTCTCGGAGCTCGAGGGCGCAGCGGCCGAGACGAGGGGCCTCGACTTCAAGGGCTGGGTCGCGACGCAGAAGCGGCTCGCCGCGCTCCGGAAGGCCGGAATCCAGGTCACGGATCTCGAGCGTCACTGAACCGCGGATTGCTCTAACTAAACTTCTCCCGGCGCGTCTAATCAGCGTGGCCGTGAACCGCTTCCCACACGAGTTCTCGGGCGGCCAGCGGCAGCGGATCGGCGTCGCGCGGGCCCTCGCGGTCAACCCGAAGCTGATCGTCTGCGACGAGCCCGTCTCCGCTCTCGACGTGTCCGTGCAGGCGCAGATCCTCAACCTGCTCAAGGACCTACAGCGCGATTTCGGGCTCACCTACGTCTTCATCGCGCACGACCTCAACGTCGTCCGTCACATCTCGGACCGGTGCTCGTGATGTACCTCGGCAAGATCGCCGAGGTCGCCGACCGGACCGACCTCTACGCAGAGCCGAAGCACCCGTACACGGGCGCCCTGCTCTCCGCCGTGCCGATTCCAAACCCGGAGCTCGGCCGCCGGCGCAAGCCGGTCGTGCTCGAGGGCGATGTGCCGAGCCCGATCAACCCGCCCACCGGCTGCCGCTTCCATCCGCGCTGCCCGCGCTTCCAGCCCGACCACTGCGACGTCGAGGAGCCGCCGTTGTACGACTTCGGCCCCGGCCATGGCGCCGCTTGCCACTACCCGCTCGAGCGCTGGCCGATAACGGCCGAGGAGATCAAGCGCCCGAACGAGATCGTCGCGGTCAGGTAGCCCGTGCTGCTTGCCGCCGCACGTCGCTTCCTGACGCTGGTCGCCGGCCTCGCGACCGGAACGGCGCTCGTGTCGGTCATCCTCGGGCTCCTGTTCGGCTCGTCCGCGAACCGTTCGGTCGCAGTCGGGCTCTACCTCGTCGGCTGCGCGATGCTCCTCGGCGGATTCTTCTTCGGCAATCGGGGCCCGTTTCGCGTTGCCGACGAAGAGGGAATGGTTGGCCTACGCCGTTCGCGCGGTGTCCGGGTCGTTTCCGGGGTGGAGCAGGCCGAATCGTTCAACGTCTCAGGCCTGCTCGTCCTCGTCGGCATCGTGCTCCTCGCGCTCGGTGCCGCACTGGATTCCAACGCAGAGCTCATTTGATCCATAAATTCACTCATCTCGTTCTAACTTCCTGCCGATACCTGGCGTCAGAATGGACATGACCCGGTTCCCGAGAGGGGTTCTTTGCGAACGCGCACGTGCCTGGGCGTCGCTCGCACCCGACAGCGAGCTCTCCGAGCTCGAACGCAAGCTGCTCGACTCGCACCTCGAGCGCTGCTCGGCCTGTGCGAGCTTCGCCGTCCAGGTTGCGGCCGTCGCCGCCGAGCTCCGCGCCGCCTCCTTCCAGCCGCTGCTGCGTCCCATCTCGGTTCCGTCCTGGCACCGCCGTCGTGTCTACGCGCGGGTGCGTGCCGTCGGAGCAGCTGCCGCCGTCGCCGTGATGGCGCTCGGCATCGCCGCGCGAGCCCCGCTCGCAAACGAGGAGCAGAGCTCGTTCCAGTTCCCCCGCGTTGTCGACTTCTCCGGTGGAGAGCAGGCCGAGATCCAGCGCCTGCGTAACCTGCGCACCGCCGCGCTCGCAGCCGAGCGTCAGGCTCGGAACCGTCCCGCTCGGCACTTCGGCAACCAGCCGGCGTGATTTTTGGCGCAAGCTGAGCATCCGCTCCCGCGGACGCTCAGCGCGCGAAGATCCCTGAAGGGGCTCCAAGTGCAACGGTTCGACCGTCCCGGTCTGGGACGTGCTCGGTAGACTCGGAGCGCGTTTGGCGGCGCCGCGCGTCGCGCTTTTCAGCCCATGAGAATCGTCTTTCAGGAGAGAAATGTCTGAGCACGCGCAGGGAACCGCCGGCAAGGTGATCGAGATCAAGGGCGTCGTCATCGACGTCGTTTTTCCGGAGACGCTTCCGGCGATCTACAACGCGCTCGCGATCGAAGTGCCGAGCGCGGACGGCAGCAGCCGGACGCTGATCGCGGAGGTGCAGCAGCACCTCGGCGACGATCGCGTCCGTGCGGTCGCGATGGACACGACCGACGGCCTCGCGCGCGGCGTCGACGTGGTCGACACGGGAGCACCGATCTCCGTTCCCGTCGGCGACGCCACACTCGGCCGGATCTGGAACGTCATCGGTCAGCCGATCGACAACAAGGACGATGTGCCCGCAGACACCGAACGCTGGTCGATCCACCGCGACCCGCCGGTGTTCCGCGACCTCTCTCCGACGATCGAGATCTTCGAGACCGGCCTCAAGGTCGTCGATCTGATCGCCCCGTACGTGAAGGGCGGCAAGATCGGCCTCTTCGGCGGGGCCGGCACCGGCAAGACCGTGCTGATCCAGGAGTTGATCCACAACATCGCCCGGCAGCACGGCGGCGTCTCCGTCTTCGCCGGCGTCGGTGAGCGCACCCGCGAGGGCAACGACCTCTTCCTCGAGATGACCGAGTCCGAGGTGATCGACAAGGTCGCGCTTGTCTACGGCCAGATGAACGAGCCGCCCGGCGCGCGCCTGCGCGTGGGCCTCTCCGGTCTGACGATGGCCGAGTACTTCCGCGACCAGGGTCAGGACACGCTGCTCTTCATCGACAACATCTTCCGTTTCGTCCAGGCGGGCTCCGAGGTGTCCGCGCTGCTTGGCCGCATGCCGAGCGCCGTTGGCTACCAGCCGACGCTCGCGACGGAGATGGGCCAACTCCAGGAGCGGATCACCTCGACGAAGACCGGCTCGGTCACGTCGATCCAGGCGATCTACGTTCCCGCCGACGACCTCACCGACCCCGCACCGGCGAACGTGTTCGCCCACCTCGACGCGACAACGACGCTTTCGCGCGCGATCGTCGAGAAGGGGATCTACCCGGCCGTCGACCCGCTCGACTCGACCTCCCGCGCGCTCCAGCCCGGGATCGTCTCAGAGGAGCACTACGACGTTGCGACGCGCGTCCAGCAAGTGCTGCAGCGCTACAAGGACCTGCAGGACATCATCGCCATCCTCGGCATGGACGAGTTGACCGACGAGGACAAGTTGGTGGTCTCGCGCGCGCGAAAGGTGGAACGGTTCCTCTCACAGCCGAACTTCGTCGCCCAGCAGTTCACCGGGATCGAGGGCCAGTACGTCAAGCTCGAGGACACGATCAACGGGTTCCGCGAGATCATCGAAGGGAAGCATGACGACCTGCCCGAGGCGTCCTTCTACATGGTCGGCACGATCGAGCAGGCCGTCGAGAAGTCCGAGAAGACCGCGGCCGCCGCGTAGTGGCCGACTCGACGCCGAAGTTCGATGTCGCCCTCGTCACCCCGGAGGGCGAGGCCTTCCGGGGCGAGGCCGAGATGCTGATCGTCCCCGGCCAGGCCGGGGAGATCGGGGTGCTCGCGCGGCACGCGCCGCTCGTGGCGATGCTGAAGGCCGGCTCGACGCGCGTCTATCTCGATCGGGCGAGCGAGGACGTGCTCGAGTTCGCCACCGGCCCCGGCTTCTTCAAGGTCGAGCTCGACCGCGCGATCGCCCTCGTCGACGACGCCGTCGACGTGAAGGAGATCGACGA
>JALYRA010000065.1 GCA_030855545.1 Actinomycetota bacterium
GGCTCGACGATGACGGTCGACGTCTCCTTCTTCGGCTGCGTGTACCAGTCGACGTTCGCGCGGGTGACGAGCGCCAGCCGTGCATCGACGTCGAGCCGCTTGACGAGGTACTGCTCGCCGAGGTGGAGGTAGACGGCGCCGTCGTGGATCGTCCCGTAGGCACGCGAGCGCTCGACGGTTCCGAGCACCGCGCCCGTCTCGGCGTCGACGACCGTGAACGACTCGAGCTCTCCGGAGCGGAGAAGGACGCGCGCCGCCGGATAGTCCTTGCCCGCCCAGACGAAGCCGGCATCCGTGCTCTTCAGCTCCGGCAGCACCGCGGCCCGCTCGAGCGCCTCTGGGCCGAGCGTGTCGGCGTCCTTCGCGTCGATCGGCCCCTCGTACGCGGCCGAGAGCACGTGCCCGTCGAGCACGCGCGGGTTCGCATGGTCGAGGATCGCCGCCTCGACCGTCCGCGCCAACAGAGTCTCCGGTTCGCGCATGAAGTACTGGTCGAGCGCGTCCTCGCTGGCGACGAGCACGGCGAGCCCAGGACTGCGCCGCCCGGCGCGCCCCCACTGCTGGCGCAATGACGAGACCGTGCCGGGGAAGCCGACGGAGATCGCGCAGTCGAGCGAGCCGATGTCGATCCCGAGCTCGAGCGCGTCCGTGGCTGTGACGCCGAGCAGCTGGCCGGCCATGAGGCGCCGCTCAATTTCGCGCCGCTGTGTGGGTGTGTAGCCGGCGCGGTAGGGCGCGAGGCGCGCCGCCACGTCCGGCTCGACGCGATCGGACGCGAAGCGGTGGATCAGCTCGACCGCGCGGCGGCTTTTCGCGAAGCAGATCGTGCGGAGGCCCCGCTCGACGAAGCTGGAGAGCAGGCGGGAAGCGTCGCCGAGCGAGCTCGCGCGGACACCGAGCTCGACGTCGATCAGCTCCGGGTTCCAGAGTGCGATCGTGCGCTCGGTGCGAGGAGCCGCGTCGCTGTCGATGACCGTCGCCGGCTCGCCGAGGAGCGACGCCGCGAGCTCTCCAGGGTTCGCGATCGTCGCCGAGGCAAGCACGAACTGCGGCTCGGAGCCGTAGGCGCGCGCGAGCCGCCGCAGTCGCCGGAGGACGTTCGCGACGTGCGACCCGAAGACACCGCGGTAGACGTGCGCTTCGTCGACGACGACGTAGCGGAGGTTCGCGAGCACGTCTCCCCAGCGGTCGTGGTGCGGCAGGACGCCGACGTGGAGCATGTCCGGGTTCGAGAGGATCACGTTGGCCCACTTCCGGATCTGCCAGCGGCGCTCGCCCTCCGTGTCGCCGTCGTAGATCGCGGGCTTGACGCCCTTGAGCCCGAACGCGCCGAGCGCGCGGGCCTGATCCTGGGCGAGCGCCTTCGTCGGGTAGAGGTAGAGCGCGCGGCTCTTCGGCTCGCGCGCCAGCAGGTCGAGCACAGGCAGGTTGAAGGCGAGGCTCTTGCCGCTCGCCGTGCTTGTCGTCACGATCGCGTTCCCGCCGCCGCGCAGGACTTCCCAGGTCTCCGCCTGGTGGCGGTAGAGCGCCGTGATCCCCTGCGCGACGAGCGCCGACGCCACGCGCGGGTCGAGGTCGTCCGGAAACGATTCGGACTTGCCCTCGCGGGGAGGCTCGACCGCGAGGTGCGCCAGCTCCTCTCCCTGGAGGATGTCCGACCAGACGAGCGCCGTCGTGCTCACCGCTTCATTGAAGCGGGTAAGGAGCGAGGCCAGTTGGTACCGTTTCCCGACCGGGGTGCCCCACGCGGGGCTGAGATCACACCCGTCGAACCTGATCCGGCTCGTACCGGCGAAGGGAGTGCATGAGCGTTCCGCGCGTATTGACGATCGCGACCTCCGACTCGGGCGGCGGCGCCGGCATCCAGGCCGACCTGAAGGCGTTCGCCGCCGCGGGAGCGCACGGGATGAGCGCGCTCGTCGCGTTGACGGCGCAGAACACGGCCGCGGTCACCGCCGTGCACGAGCTGCCGCCCGAGTTCATCCGCGCGCAGTTCGACGCCGTCTTCGACGACATCGGCGTCGACGCGGCGAAGACAGGGATGCTCTTCTCGCGCCTGATCATCGAGACCGTGGCGGAGTACCTCGAGCGCCATCCCGTCCCGCTCGTCGTCGATCCGGTGCTGATCGCAAGCTCGGGCGCGCAACTTCTTCAGGAGGACGCCGTCGAGACGCTGATCGAGCGGCTGTTCCCGCTTGCGACCGTGGTGACGCCGAACCTGCCCGAGGCGGAGGCGCTGACGGGGATGGCCGGCGCATCGCGGCGGGAGCTGGCCGAGCGGCTGGTAGAACTCGGCGCCGCAGCGGCGCTCGTCACCGGCGGCCACGGCGAGACGGCGATCGATCATCTCTTCGACGGCGAGCGTCACCTCGAGCTGTCTGTCGAGAGGCTCGACATTCCGGCGTCGCACGGCGCCGGCTGTACGCACTCGGCCACGTTCGCGGCGCTGCTCGCGCGCGGGCTCTCGCTCGAGGACGCTGCGCGCGGCGCGTCCGCCGCCGCAACCGAGGCTGTGCGCAACGGCCTGGTCGACCTCGGCGCCGGCGAGGGGCCGGTCGACGTTCTCAACGTGAAAGGAAGCAGATGACGATTGATCCCGGGGCGACGCTCGGCGCGATCCGCGAGCGCAAGCCGCTCGTCCACAACATCACCAACTACGTCGTCATGAACGAGACGGCGAACGCGATCCTCGCGCTCGGCGCGCTCCCCGTGATGGCGCACGCGAAGGACGAGGTGCGCGAGATGGTCGGCCTCGCCGGCGCGCTCGTGCTCAACATCGGCACGCTCTCGGAGGACTGGATCGAGGCGATGCTGCTGGCGGGAGCCGCGGCCAACGAGCACGGCGTCCCGGTCGTGCTCGACCCGGTCGGCGCCGGCGCGACGAAGTACCGGACCGATACGGCGAAGCGAATCCTGGACGTCATCGATGTGGCCGTGTTGCGCGGGAACGCGGGCGAGGTCGCGACGCTGGTGGGGGTCGAGGCCGAGGTCCGTGGGGTCGAGTCGATCGGAGCCGGGGGCGACCCGGTGGAGCTCGCCCGCGAGGCTGCGACGACGCTCGGCCTCGTTGCGTCGGTCACCGGGCCGGTCGATCACGTCTCGGACGGTGAGCGCACGGCCGCGATCGCGAACGGCCATGCGCTGCTCGCTGCGATCACCGGCACCGGCTGCATGTCGACGGCGATCACGGGCTGCTTCCTCTCCGGCAAGGACGATCCATACGAAGCTGCGGTCGAAGCTCTCGTCGCGCTCGGCGTTGCGGGTGAGGACGCCGCCGTCGGCGCGAAAGGCCCGGGTAGTTTCCACGTCGCGCTCTACGACTCCCTCGCCGCCCTCGACCCGACCACTCTGTCCGGACGAGCGAAGGTCGAGAGCACGTGAGAGCTTGTGTTGTTTCAACACAAGCGGAACTCGACCCACGCAGCGGTGCGGGTTGAGAGGGGTTGTGTTGTTTCAACACAAGCGATGATGGGCGGATGAGGGTTCACGCGCTCGTGGCGGACGAGGCGACTGCGCGCCGGGCGGTGGCGGGCGGGGCGACCGTTCTGCAGCTGCGGCTCAAGGGCGGGCCGACTGCCGAGGTCGTCGCGCTCGGTCGCGTGCTCGCTCACCTCGAGGTCGAGCTCGTCGTCAACGACGACGTGGAGGCTGCGATCGAGCTCGGAGTCGGCGTTCACCTCGGCCAGGGTGACACAGGTCTCGAGCGAGCGGTCGCGGCCGGGATCCCCGTCGGCGTCTCGGTGACGAAGCGGCGCGAGGCGGCAGTGGCCGAGTTCTCCGGCGCGACGTACCTCGGCGCCGGACCGATCTGGGCGACGCCGTCGAAGCCGGATGCCGCCTCGCCGATCGGGCTCGGCGGCCTGCGCGACGTCTGCATCTCCACCTCGCTCCCGGTCGTCGCGATCGGCGGGATCGACGTCTCGAACGCGGCCGAGTGCGTCAGGGCGGGTGCGGCCGGGATCGCCGTGATCCGCGCGATCGACGAGATCGAAGCCCTGCGGCGAGCGGTGGATGAAGCTCTCTGAGGCGGGCGAGCTCGGTCTCCTGCGCGAGCTCGAGGAGCGTGGCCTCATCTCGGGTACCGAACACGACGCAGCCGAACTCGGCGACGGTCTCGTCGTCACCCAGGACGCGCTCGTCGAGGGCATCCACTTCCGGCTCGACACTCTGAGCTGGCGCGAGCTCGGTTTTCGGGCCGCAGTGGTCAACATCAGCGACCTCGCCGCTTCGGCCGCGCGACCGCAGGTCTTGCTCGTGACGCTCGCGCTGCCCGAGCACCTTGACGTGGAGAACGTCGTCGAGCTCTACGAAGGCCTTGCAGAAGCGGGCGTGCCCGTGCGGGGCGGCGACACGACCCGCGCCCGCGAAGTGATGATCAGCGTGACGGCGATCGGCCGTTCCGACCGGGTTCCCGGTCGGGCAGGCGCGCGTCCGGGCGATCGGGTCGTCGTCACCGGTCCGCTCGGCGGCGCCGGTGCCGCGTTCCGCGAGGGCCGCAACATCCGTCCTCCGATCCGGGTCGACGAAGGACTTCGCCTCGGGGCGGTCGCCACTGCCATGCTCGATCTCTCCGACGGGATCGCCGTCGACGCGGGTCACGTCGCCCGCCGATCAGGCGTGCGAGTTGTGATCGACCTCGACGCGGTGCCGCTCACCGGCACGCTCGACGATCTCGGCTTCGGCGAGGACTTCGAGCTCCTCGCAGCCATCCCGCCAAGTAACACTTTGTCACTTGGCTTCCCGGTGATCGGCCGCGTCGAGGAAGGTGAGGGCGTGCTCCTGCTCCGCAGCGGCGAGCCGTACGAGCTTCGCGGCTACGAGCACTTCAAGGGCTGAGCCACTCCGCGAACGCGCGCTCGAAGTGGTGGCGCGGCCGGGCGCCGATGACGGTTGCCCTGAGCTCGCCGTCCGCGAAGAGCAGCACCGTCGGCAGCGAGAGGACGCCATAACGCGAGGGAACGCCGACATGCTCGTCGATGTTCAACCGCACGAGCTTGACGCCCTTGTCCGCAGCGATCCCTTCCAGGAGTGGCTCAATCGCCTTGCACGGTTTGCACCACGGCGCCCAGAAGTCGACGATCGTCGTCCCGTCTGCGCGCAGCACCTCCTCCTCGAATGTGGCGTCCGTGACGTCGTTCATAGCCTGCCCAGCCGCAACAGCGGCACCTTCCAGATCGCCTCCAGCACGATCGTCCGCGACATCTTCGAGCCGCCGACGACACGGTCGACGAAGCGGATCGGGATCTCGCGGACGCTGAAGCCCTTGCGGATCGCGCGGTAGGTCAGCTCGATCTGGAACGCGTAGCCGCGCGAGCGCACGTCGTCGAGCGGGATCGCCTCGAGCACCTCACGCCGGAAGCACTTGAAGCCTCCCGTGAGGTCGCGAACCGGAACACCGAGGAGCAGGCGCGCGTAGAACGAGCCCCCCGCCGAGACCGCTCGCCGGACGAGCCCCCAGTTCTCGACGCCGCCGCCCGGGACGTAGCGCGAGCCGAGCACGAGATCGGCCTCCGCCACAGCCTCGATCAGGCGTGGCACGTCGCTCGGATCGTGCGAGAAGTCGCAGTCGATCTCGATGACGAGCTGTGCGCCCGCGTCGAGCGCGCGGCGAAAGCCCGCAAGGTAGGCAGGCCCGAGGCCCTCCTTGCGCGGCCGGTGCAGCACGTCGACGAACCTCAGCTCGCCCGCGAGCCGGTCGGCGAGGTCGCCGGTCCCGTCAGGCGAGTTGTCGTCGATCACAAGCACGCGATCGTCCGGCCCGAGCACCCCGCCGAGCGCGCGCAGCATCGGCTCGAGGTTCTCGCGCTCGTTGTAGGTCGGGAGACAGACGCAGGCCCTCACGTCCGTATCATCGCTACAGGTGGCTGCAACCCTGCCGAGGAACGACGAGCTCGCCGACCAGCTGGAGCTGCTCGCGGACCTGAGCGAGCTCGAAGGGGAGGACTCGTTCCGCGTGCTCGCCTATCGCCGCGCCGCGACGCGCATCCGCGAGACCGGCGGACCGGTCGCGCAGCTCGCGCTCGAAGGCAAGGCGAAGGCGCTCCAGGGAATTGGCAAGACGATCGAGGAGAAGATCGTCGAGGTCGTCGAGATCGGCGAAATGAGGGCGTTGACGAAGCGCAAGGCGCTCGTCCCCGAGGAGGTCGTCAAGTTCATGCGGCTGCCCGGTCTGGGGCCGAAGACGGCGCGCCGGATCTGGAAGGAGCTGAACGTGACGACGATTGCCGAGCTGAAGGAGGCGGCCGAGCAGGAGCGGCTGCGCGCGCTCGCCGGGCTGGGTGCGAAAAGCGAGGAGAAGATTCTGAGCGCGCTCGCGGAGGAGCCCAAGGACCCCCGGGAGTCGCGGCGCCTGCTCGGCGACGGCCTCCCCGTCCTGCTCGACCTCGTCGAGGAGCTGCGGCAGCACCCGGCGGCGGTCAAGGTGTCGGAGGCCGGGTCTGCGCGCCGGCGGCGCGAGACCTTACGCGACCTCGACGTGATCGCGACCTCCACCGACCCCACGGCGCTGATCGAGCACTTCACAAAGCGTGACAACGTCGCCAGTGTCGTCGCCCAAGGGCCGACGAAGGCGACCGTGATCACGAACGAAGGCTTCCGGCTCGATCTTCGCGTCGTCCCGCCGGAGAGCTACGGCAACCTGCTGCAGCACTTCACCGGCTCCAAGGATCACAACGTCGCGATGCGGGAGGAGGCGGTGCGGCGCGGATTCTCGATCTCCGAGTACTCGGTCACGAACACGGAGACCGGCGAGGAGTTCACCGCCGCCGGCGAGGAGCAGCTCTACGCGCACCTCGGCTACGCCTACATCCCGCCGGAGCTGCGCGAGAACGGCGGCGAGCTTGCCGCAGCGCGAAACGGCGAGCTACCGAAGCTGGTCGAGCGCGGCGACCTCCGCGGCGACCTCCACTCCCATTCGACGTGGTCGGACGGGAAGGCGTCGATCGAGGAGATGGCGCTGGCCGCCCACGGCCTCGGTCACGAGTACCTCGCGATGTGCGACCACTCGCAGCGGTTGCGCGACGGACTGCTCGAGCGCCAGTGGGAGGAGATCGACGCGTTGAACGAGAAGCTCGCTCCGTTTCGGATCCTGAAGGGGATCGAGGTGAACATCCGGGCGAACGGCGAGCTCGACGTCACCGACGACCTGCTCGCGCAGCTCGACTGGGTGATGGCCTCGGCGCACACGAGCTTCGACAAGGATCCGACCGAGCGTGTGCTGAACGCGATGCAGAATCCGCACGTTCACTGCATCGGACACCTCACAAGCCGGCGGATCGGCATCCGGAGCCCATCATCGATCGACGTCCCGAGGGTGGTCGAGGGCGCACTCGCGACCGGCACCTTCCTCGAGATCAACTCCCAGCCCGACCGGCTCGACCTGCGCGACGCGAATGCCCGACTCGCGGGAGAGGCGGGGGTCACACTGACGATCTCGAGCGACGGGCACTCGCAGAAGGCGCTCCGCTACGTCGAGCTCGGCGTCGGCCAAGCCCGCCGCGCCTGGCTGACGAAGGATCAGATCCTGAACACGCGGCCGTGGGCCAAGGTCGAGAAGCTGAAGAAGTGAGCTTCCGCGAGGACCGGCAGCGCGCGCACGAGCGAGGACGACGTGCGCCTCGCCTGGGACGTGCTCAGGCGGGAAGCGGGCTAGCCGGAGGAGGCGCAACCGCGAAGCCGTCAAGTAGCTGCTCGAGCGCCGCGACGTCGCCGTCGACGCGGACGCCGTCGAGCTTCCGGTCGACGACGAGGTGGTAGAAGCCGGTGGCGTCCGTCTCGACGAGCACGTCGTAGTCCTCTGCGATCCCGGGAGTCGCCACGCAGTCGACGAGCGATGCCTCCTCGTCGCCGACTCGGAACGCGATTCGACTCCCCCGGCAGAGGGGTGAGAGGGCGAGGTCGAGCGCGCCGACGAGCCAACCTTCCGCGAGCGCGTCGGGTGGCGGCGGTCCCATCAGGCGGGCTCCGAAGCGCGCGAGCTCGTGCAGCACTGGCCGGAGCTCTTTCCCGGCGGGAGTGAGCTGGTAGACGGTCGACGCGTACGGCGGCGGTAGCTTCGTCTTCTCGACGATGCCGCCCGACTCGAGCTCCTTCAGCCGCGCGGCCAGGATGTTCGTTCCGATTCCGGGCAACCGGTCGACGAGGTCGGTGTAGCGCTTCGGCCCGTGCAGGAGCTCACGGACGACGAGCAGGGTCCAGCGCTCGCCGACCAAGCCGAGCGAGTGCGCGATCGGGCAGTACTGGTCGTAGCGCTTCACGTCTTCACTCCCGTCACTTCTTCACATTCTGCACGAAGAACTTGCAAAACGCAAGTCAATCCTGTAGGTTCGCAAGTAACGACTCCGAAAGAGAAGGAACGCATGGTTACGTCACCTCGTATGAAATGGCTCGGACTGGCGCTTCTCGCCACCGTCCAGTTCATGGTCGTGCTCGACATCGCGATCGTGAACGTCGCCCTCCCGTCGATCCAGACGGATCTCGGATTCTCGCAGGCCAACCTCCAGTGGGTGATCTCGGCGTACGCGCTCGTCTTCGGCGGCTTCCTGCTGCTCGGCGGCCGCACGGCCGACCTGCTCGGCCGCCGCCGCGTCTTCATGCTCGGCCTCGTTGCGTTCACGATCGGCTCGCTCCTGTGCGGGCTCGCCTGGTCTGAGGCCTCGCTGATCGGTGCCCGCGCGATCCAGGGCCTCGGCGCGGCAACGATCTCACCCGCAGCGCTCGCGATCCTGATGACGACCTTCACCGAAGGCCGCGAACGGAACATCGCCCTCGGCGTCTGGGGAGCGGTCGGCGGCTTCGGCGCCGCAGCCGGCGTTCTCCTCGGCGGCGTCCTCACGGACGCACTCTCGTGGGAGTGGATCTTCTTCGTCAACATCCCGGTCGGCGTCGCCGCGTTCTTCCTGGCGCGGGTTCTGCTCGGCGAGAGCCGCGACACGCGGGTGAAGACGTTCGACGCACCGGGCGCCGTGCTCGTCACGGGCGGCCTGACGCTCGTCATCCTCGGCATCACCCAGGGCAGCCAGTGGGGCTGGAGCTCCGGGCGCGTGATCGGCATCTTCGCGGCCGCCGCGGCGATGCTCGCCGGCTTCGTCGTGTGGGAGCAGCGCGCTGCCGAGCCGCTCATGCGCTTCGGGCTCCTGCGCACGAAGACGGTGTTGGGCGCGAACGTGGCCGGGTTCATCCTCGGCACGGCGCTCTTCTCGATGTTCCTGATCCTGACGCTGTACATGCAGCAGGTGCTCGGCTACTCGGCGATGAAGACCGGCGTCGCGTACCTCGCCGTCGCCGGTACGTCGATCATCTGGGCGAACGTGGCGGCGATGCTCGTCGGCAAGGTGGGCGTCCGGCCGCTGATCGCAGGCGGGATGGCGATCCTCACGGTCGGCCTGCTGCTGTTCACGCAGGTCTCTGTCGGCGGTTCGTACGCCGCGAACCTGCTGCCCGGCTTCCTGATCATCGCGCTCGGAATGGCGCTCTGCTTCGTACCGATCTCGATCGCGGCGCTCGCCGGAGTGCAGGAGGCCGAGGCGGGAATCGCGTCCGGCCTGATCAACACCTCGCAGCAGATCGGCGGTGCCGTCGGGATCGCTCTGCTCTCGACGATCGCAATCTCCCGCACCGACAGCGAGGTCGCGGCCGGGACGGCCGTGCCGCAGGCGATGACGGAAGGCTTCCAGTTGGCCTTCTGGGTCGGCGCGGGGATCGCACTCGCCGGCGTCGTCGCGGCGCTGGCGCTGATCCGCCAGGAAGAGATCGAGGCGGCGCCTGCCGGTGCCGCGGTGCCTGCCGCCTAGAGCTCACCGAGGAGCCAACGCAGCTCTGCGGGGCCGTCGACTACGAGGTCGGCGGCCTCGCGCAGCGCGGCAGGACCCTCCGGCGAGGCGACGGCGACGCGAACGCCGAGGCTGAGCCCCGCCACCGCGCCGAATGCGTCCAGGTCGGTGGTGTCGTCGCCCGCGTAGAGCGCCCGGTCGAGGCCCCGCTCGCCCAGGAGGTGCGCGACCGCTGTCCCCTTGTGGGCGCCGACGGGCGGCCGCAGCTCGAGCACCTTGCGGCCGAACTTCGGTACGAGTCCCTCCTTCCGGGCGCGTGTCTCGACCGCTCGCAGCATCGTCAGCGCCTCCTCCTCGTCCTCGGCTCGGCGGTAGTGGAACGAGATCGTGAGCGGTTTGCGCTCGATGTCCTCCCAGTCGACGGTGGCCGCGAAGGTCTGGAGCCGCTCCACCCACGCGAGCGCCTCCGGCTCGAGCTCGAGTCCGTGCTCGCCGACGTAAGTCAGCTCCGGCAGCCCGACGACGCGGCGTGCGTCCGCGCCCGAGCGACCGCTGATGCACGCGACGAGCGCGTAACGGGCGTGAAGCCGTAGCAGCTCCTCCCGCGTCGCGGTCGGAACGTGCGCGTCGGCCGGGACGTCGACGATCGGAGCGAGCACGCCGTCGACGTCGAGCAGGATCGCGGTGCGCGCCGGTTCCTCGGCGAGACGCGCGAGCAGGGAAACGTCGCCGTCCACCGCCCTAGGATACGAGCGTGCCGTTGAAGCTGATCGGGATCGGATTGGTTGCGGGCCTCTTCAGCGCCCTTTTCGGTGTCGGCGGTGGGATCGTGATCGTGCCGCTCCTGATCATTGTCGCCGGGTTTGACGGCAAGCCAGCAACCGGGACCTCTCTGGCGGCGATCGGGATCACGGCGCTTGCCGGCACGATCCTCTACGCGATCGAGGGGCACGTCGACGTTGCCTATGCGGCGCTTGTCGGGCTGCCGGCCGCGGCCGGGGCGATCGCCGGAACCGCGGTCCAGCAGCGCGTCTCCGGACGAGCACTCACGCTGGGGTTCGCCGCTCTGCTCGCCGTCATCGCGGTCTGGCTCCTGCTCGGATGAGCGCCGGAACGATCGCATTCGGCCTGACGCTCGGCTTCACCGCCGGCCTGCTCGCAGGCTTCTTCGGTGTCGGCGGCGGGATCTTGTTCGTGCCCACGCTGCTCGCGCTCGGGCTCTCGCAGCTCGATGCGGAGGCGACGTCGCTGCTTGCGATCCTGCCGACCGTCCTCGCGGGGACCTGGAGACAGAGCCACTACGGAAACGTGCGCTGGCGCACCGCCCTCGCGCTGGGTCTCACGTCGATTGCGGGCGCGGTCGCGGGCGTCCAGATCGCGACGTCGCTACCGGAAGACGTCCTGCGGCGGCTGTTCGCCGTGCTCCTGCTGGGTGTCGCCGCGCAACTCGCGTGGCGGTGTCTCCGTCCGGCCCCGTATCCTTCCGAGCGATGACCGAGCACGAGGAGATCTGGCTCCCGCTCGTCGACGAGCCGATCGGGAGCATCGTCGCGCAGATTCAGTCCGACGACCCCGAGATCGAGCGACTCGTCGGCTCGCCGCGACGCATACTCGCCTTCCGCACGTTCGCCTACATCCGCGTCGGCATGAAGCTCGGCGAGCTGCTGGTGGAGAACGACGTGCCGCCCTACGACGGCAGCGACTCCTGGATCGAGCTACTGCTCCGCGACCCAGCGAACCACGCCGCGATCGCGCGAGAGGTTCGCGCCGTCGCAGAGCAGATCGCCGCCGACCCTCGCTACGGGGGCGACGAGGTGCTCGGCCCGGATCAAGCTGCCCGCGATCGCTTCCGCGACTTCGCCCGCAAGCTCGACGACTAGGAAACCGGCAGGCGGGCGGAGGAGGCGAGCCAGAGCCCGCCGAACGGCTCGGTGACGACGCGTGCGACGAGCGTCGAGCCAGAGTCGGCGGCACGGACCCGGTAGGTCGGCCCGTCGGAGGCGGCGACACACGCGTGGGCGGTCGCCGCGGCGGCGCACCGGAACCACAGGACGCGCTCGCCGAGGTTGCGGTCGAGGCCCACGACCGCTGCCTTGACCGTCGTCCCCGGAGTGGGAGAACCGCTCACGCGAACCGATCCTGTTGGTGTCGCCGGCAGTCGAAGGAAGGACGGCAGTTGCTTGGCGATCGTCACTGCGGTTGCAGTCGGGTCGGCGCCGCGGGCGAGACCGGCGGTACCGGCTGCAAAGGGCGCTGCGAACGACGTTCCACAGGCCCACGCGTGCGTTCCGAGCACCATGGGCAGCCGCGCGCAACCCGGCAGGGCGAGGTCGACCGTCGCGCCGCGGGACGACCAGTCGTAGAGGCGGCCGTCGACCCCAGCGGCGGCGACACCGAGGACGCCTTCGTACGCCGCCGGGTACTGCGGCTCGTCGTCACCCGTGTTTCCCGCTGCGGCGACGACGAGCACGTCATGCGCGGCCGCGTAGGCGATTGCGGCACGAAGGACGTTCGAGCCGTCCGTGCCGGCAATGGAGATGTTGATCACCCGAGCGCCGTGGTCGACCGCCCAGAGCACGCCGGCAGCAACGCGCGACCAGGTCGCCGCTCCGGCAGTGGAGAGAACACGGACCGGCAGGATCTGACAGCCGGGGCAGGCGGCGACGACGTTCGCGGCGACGGCGCTGCCGTGATTGTTGTCGTCGTCCGGATCGGTGTCGCCATCGACGAGGTCGACACCGGGTAGGACGCGTCCGGCGAGCTCGGGCAGCTCAGCCGAGACTCCGGTGTCGAGGACGGCGACGACGGTGCCGTGCTCCTGCGGGCTGTCCACTCCCGACGACGCCTCGGTGACGGCTAGCAGCGACAGGCAGGCGACGACGAGCGAGATGAGAACAGGGGCGCGGCGCATTGCAACGAAGCAACGGGCTGCGAACCGCTCTGGTTACGCGATCAGTGTGCGTGTCCGGCGTCGGCATCCCGCAGCGCGTCGCGGCTCATGCGAACTGCAAGCAAGGCAGCGATGGCTGTCGTAATCGGAACGGCTGCAACCAGCCCGATCGACCCAACGAGGGTCGCGACGACCTCGCTCGCGACGGCCTCGCTGTTGAGTGCCTCACCGAACGACACGTCGCCAAGACTGAAGATGAGAAGGACGGGCAGCGACGCGCCGGCGTACGCGAGCACGAGCGTGTTGACGGTCGCCGCCACATGATCCTGGCCCACGTCGACCGCAGACCGAAACAGCGCCCGACCTCCGAGAGCGGGGTTCGCCCGTCTCAGTGCGAGGACGGTCGACGCCTGCGAAACGGTGAGGTCGTCGAGCACGCCGAGCGCGGCGATCACGATGCCCGCGAGCAGCAGGCCTTGCACAGAGACGTCGCCGACGGCAGTGCGGAGGTAGATCGCCTCGTCAGACGAGAGGCCGGTCAGGTGGGAGAGCTCGATGAAGAGCGATCCGAGGCCAAGCGCAATCACGAGAGACATGGCCGTTCCGAGCGAGGCGGCGAGCGTCTTTGGGCCAAGGCCATGGGTGATGGTCAGTGTGAGCAGCATGATCGCGAGCGAGCCGACGAGAGCGACGCCTGCCGTGGAACGACCGTCGAGGATTGCGGGGACGACGAACCCGATCACGACGGCGAGGCTGGCGGCGAGCCCGACCAGCGCGCGGACACCTTTCCAGCGTCCGGCCAGTACGACGAGCGCGGCGAACGCGAGCGCGAGCCACGCCAGAGGAGCGCGGCGTTCGAAGTCGGCGAGCGAATAACGGTCGACGCGAACCCCGCCGAGCACTGCCTCGGGCGGCAAGCGATTCTCCGCGACGCGCAGGGCGTCGCCCACGTCCAGGCTGAGCCGATCCGGCGGGTCGATCACGGTGAGGTTGGCGCGAGCGCCTGCTCGCTTGCCTTCCTTCAACTCGACCGTGACCCGGCGGCATCCGGCCTGGCCGGGAGACGGGCACGGCGTCGCGGCGATCGCCACCACCTTCGCGCCCAATGTGTCGGGCCGTAGGAGGCCGGGAGGTGGCTCGACCGATCGGGCGGAGGGCCAGAGCGTCACGAGACCGATCACCGTCGCCGCGATGAGGACGGCGAGGGCCGTCCACAGCACGTTGACGACGAGCGACCTGGACACGCCGCCAAGTCTCTCAGGAGCGCCGGAGGGCTCCCGCGAGGCTCGCGGCGAGGAACACGCCCGCCGCCAGGAGGACGATCGTCCCCCCCGGCGGCAGGTTCGCGTAGTAGGCGACGGTCAGCCCGGCGAGGACGCAGCCGAGCCCGATTCCCATGCCGAGCAGGAGCGTCGAACGCATGCTCCAGGCGATGCGGGAGGCCGCGATAACGGGCAGCACCATCAGCGCGGCGATCAGAAGCACGCCCACGATCCGCATCGAGACGGCGACGGTGATCGCGGCGAGCACGGCGAGGACGATGTTGAGGAGCGCGACGGGAACGCCCGCGACGCGGGCGCCTTCCTCGTCGAGCGCGATCGCGGCAAAGGCGCGATAGAGCACGGCGACCGTCGCAAGGCCGCCAACGCCGAGGACGCCGACCACGGCGAGATCAGCTCGCGTCGTCGTCAGGATCGATCCGAAGAGGAAGCTGAAGAGGTCGACGTCGAGCGCACCGGCCATCGAGACGAGCACGACACCGGCGGCGATGCCGGTGTAGAAGACGATCGCGAGCGCCTGATCTCCGGCGGCGTTGCGGCGGCTGCGCAACCACTCGATTGCGCCGGCGCCGCCGACGGAGGCGACGAGCGCAGTGGCAACAGGCGGCAGCCCGAGCAGGTAGCCCGCCGCCACCCCTGCGAACGCGACGTGGCCGATGCCGTCGCCCATCAGGCTGAGTTGCCGCTGCACGAGGAAGAAGCCCACCGCCGGCGCGAGCAAGCCGACGACTGCTCCCGTTGCGAACGCGAGCCGCATGAACTCGAGCTCAAGCATGGACGTGAGACGGGTCGTGCCAGATCCCTGGCAGGCTCGACGGAGACCCGTCGAAGACGATGCCGCCGCGAACGAGCACGAGCCGCTCGACGAACCGTTCGACTGCTCCGAACTCGTGCGAGACATACAAGATCGTGACCGCTAGCTCGCGATGTAGCTGGTCGAGCAGCTCGCCGAGCGCCTCCTGCGACTCGACGTCGACGCCGGTGGTCGGCTCGTCGAGGACGAGGAGAGCCGGCTCGCCGGCGAGGGCCTTCGCAATAAACGCACGCTGCTGCTGACCGCCCGACAGAGTGCGGACAGGCGCGTCCGCCCGATCGGCCAGCCCGACCCGCTCGATCGCCTCTGCGACGATCGTGCGGTCGCGGCGCCGGAGCGGGCCGAGGAGGCCTCCGTTGGAGAGCCGACCTGCGGCGACGACTTCGCGCACCGTTGCGGGCGCGTCCACTCCGAGCCTGGCGCGCTGAGGCAGGTAGGCGATCGTCGATCGGCGTGAGAACCGGTGAGCCGGCTCGCCGAAGAGGAGCGCCGAGCCGTGGCCGGGACGCTCGAGGCCTACGGCGAGCCGGACGAGCGTTGTCTTGCCGCCCCCGTTCGGTCCGGCGATAGCGACGAACTCTCCCGTTGCGACGATGAGATCGACGCCCTCCAGAACGTGCTGTCGGGGCTCGTAGCCGAACCCGACGTCGCGGAGCTCTACTGCGGTCGACATTCGAGTGCCCGGCTCAGCGCCGCGAGGTTCGCGCGCATGATCGAAAAGTAATCCTCGCCGCGAGCGAGCTCCGCCTCGGTGAGCCCTTCGAGTGGATTCAGCACGGCCGCCCGCGCACCGACCTCGCGTGCAACTGTCTCCGCCAGCCGGGGCGAGACGAGTGTCTCGAAGAACACGGTCGTCGCGCCGTGCGAGCGAACCTCTTCGACGACCTCTCGCAACTCACCAGGCCTCGGCTCCGCCTCCGGGCTGAGGCCGGTGATCGCGACCTGCTCGAGCCCATACCGGTCGGCGAGGTAGCCGAAGGCCGCGTGGCTCGTGACGAGCTCGCGTCGGACGCAGTCTCCCAGGCCGCGCTCGAACTCGGCGTGGAGCGTCTCCAGCTCCGCGACGAGGGGTCGCGCCTGCCCCGGCCGCCCGAGTTCGGCGGCGATCCGAGCGACGACGCGGGCGTAGCGGAGCGGGTCGAGCCAGACGTGCGGATCGCGTCCGCCCTCATCTCCTGTACGGAGGTCGATGTCGTCGAGCAGGTCGACGGCACGAGCGTCCGTGGCCGCCAGGGCTTCCTCGAGCGCGGGCTGGAAACCCGCTCCGAAGTAGAGGACGACCTTGGCGTCTTCGATGCCGCCGACATCCCGCGCGGAGAGCTCGAAGTCGTGCGGCTCGACGCCCGGCGGCGTCAGGTTGCGCACCTCGGTGTCGGGCGCGACGCGATCGGCGGCGTAGGCGAGGGGGTAGAACGCCGCGAAGACCACCCGCTCGGGCTCGTCCCCACCGCAGGCGCTAAGCGACAGCGTCAGAACGACGATGAGAACGATTCTCACCGGCAGAGCCTAGCACGTCGATGAGAACGAGTATCATCTACTCATGGGTTGGCTCCTCAGCACCGACGCGGCGCTTCGTCAGGCGGGTTTCCGTGCCGGCGGTGCGCGCTCGGCGGTGCTCGAGCTGCTTGCGCGCCAGCACTGCTGTGCGAGTGCGCAGGAGCTGCACGAGACACTGCTCGGGGAAGGCCACTCGGTCGGGATCGCGAGCGTTTACCGGATTCTCGAGACGCTCTCTGAGCTCCGGCTCGTCCAGCGCGTCGACATCGGAGACGGCATCGCCCGCTTCGAGCCGGCTCACGACGACGATCATCATCACCACGTTGTGTGCGACGACTGCGGAAAGGTCGAACCGTTTACTGATGCGTTGCTCGAACGAGCGATCGCACGAGCGACCTCACGGCTCGGCTACGCGGTGGACGCGCACGAGGTCGTGCTTCGCGGCGGCTGCGGCGACTGCCGCGCCCCCAACGTCGGGTAGGGAATACGTCCGTCGTCGAGCAGGCCTTGTACCCTTGCGCGAGAAGCTGCCTGTGACCGAACGCCGATGACGTTTCGCCTGATCTCACTTCTGCTGATCGCCGGCGCCCTTGCGGCCGCCGCGACGGGCGCCAGCACGCCGGCATCGCCGGCGGTCGTCTCTGCGAGCGCGTACGGGATCTCGGTTCTCGTGCCTGGCCAGCCCTCGTCTGCGGCCGCCGCAGCTACCGCACCCGGGCCAGGATCGTCCGCCGTGGCCGACGGCTTCATCTACCCGGCCGACGGCTCCCTGGTACGGACCGGCGCACTGTCCTCGAGCGTCGATGCCCGTGAGGATTCGCCCGCCGGAGCCCAGGCGGTCAGCGACGTACTCTCGATCTCTCTCTTCAACGGGGAGATCACCGCCGACAGCGTGGGCGGCCGCGCGAAGGCGTCGGAGGTAGGCGCGGACGCGGCCGGCGCGCACGTCACGAACCTCGTCGTTCTGGGATCTCCGGCGGCCTCTGTGCCGAACCAGCGGATCGCCCTGGCGGACTGGGGTTACCTCGTCACGCTCGAACAGGTCGTGGAGTCGCCGGTCACGGATGCTACGAAGAACGCTCGCGGAGCCGTCAACGCGCTCCACATTGTCCTCACCGCCGAGCACGGAGGCCATCCCGCGGGAACCGAGATCGTGATCGGGCACGCCGAGGCGGCTGCGACGACCTCGGTTGCGCCTCCACCGACGCCCGCGAAGCCCACGATCACGACGCCGGCCAAGCCGAGCCGTCCCGTCGGCGTGCCCCCGAAGACCCGCAAGCCGCTGCCGAAGCCGCCGGAGCTGGACGAGGCCATCCCAGGAAGGCCGGGGTCGATCTTCCGCCGTCCGCCACAGGACGTTTCAGCCCCGCTCTCGCCGGAGGGGTACGTGTTTCCCGTCTACGGCCCATCGTCGTTCACAGACACTTTTGGAGCCGCTCGCGCGGGCGTTGGATGGCACCACGGCGAGGACATCTTCGCGCCGCTCGGGGCGCCGCTCCTTGCGATCGCGGACGGAACCCTCTTCTCCGTCGGTTGGAACAATCGGGGCGGCTATCGGCTGTGGCTCCGCGACCGGCAGGGCAACCAGTTCTACTACGCGCACCTTTCCGCGTTCTCGCCGCTCGCCACCGACGGCAGAGAGGTGAAGGCCGGCGACGTGATCGGGTTTAACGGCAACACGGGCGATGCGCAGAGCACGCCGTACCACCTCCACTTCGAGATCCACCCAGTCGGTCTGCTGCCGATGGGCTACGACGGCGTCGTCAACGCGTTTCCGTACCTGAGCGCTTGGCGCCGGTTGCAGGACGTCACCTTCGCTGCGGGCCGGGGCTGGGCACCGCCGGTTCCGGCGGCCGCGACCGCGCCCCGACCGGCCGCGTTCCTGCTCGGATCGAAGGACATCTCGAGCGCGAGCGGCCTCGAGCCCGGCTCGCTCGAGCGTGCGCTCGTCGCGCCTGTTTCCGCGCAGGGCTGAGAATCCGCAGAAGCGGATCCCCAGCCGCGTAAAGAACCCTGAAGGGCGCTTCGCGCCCGGCTACTCGACTAGGCCGCCGCGTCGTTCGACGTGGACGGAGGCGTGTAGGAGTAGTCGTCCGAGCTTTCGCCCGTGACCTTCTCCATCAGCCAGGCCCTCGTCTGGGGGCCCGTCATCGGGTTGAAGAGGATCCCGGCGGTGATCCCCGCGAGCAACAGCATCGTGTTGCGCGTGCCGTGGTCTTCCTTGCCCTGGATCCGGTTCGCGGCGCCGCGAAGCTCGTCGACCGCCTTCTTCAGGTTGTCCTGGATGTCCTTGTCGGTCGCCGCACGCATCGCCGTGGCGGTGAGATTGCGGTTGCCAAGTAGCTCGGCATAGACATCCCTGGCCGCGCTGAAGGCTTCCTTCAAGTTGTCGTGCAGGTCGTCGTCGTGCAGCGCGCGGTCGACGTACGGCTTCATCGAGTCGGCACTGTCAAAGATCTTGTCCTTGGTCTTGGCCATCCGGTGCGTCCTTTCGTCTCTAAAATCGTCAGCCGATTCAGTCTTGCCTGAGAACGGTCCTTGCAAACAGAGCTACCGGCGAGACGCTGCCGCCTGGCGCAGCGCCGAGGCCTGCCGCGGCCTGCGGCCTGCGGTCTTGCCGCGAAACGCGTCCACGAACACCTCCTCGACATGGTCGACGAGCACGAATTCCATCTCCGCTCGCGTCTCGGGTGGCAACTCGTCCAGGTCGGGCGCGTTGTCGAGCGGCAGGATCACGCGCTTGAGGCCCGCCCGCTGTGCCGCGAGTACCTTCTCGCGAATTCCGCCGATCGGGAGCACCTGACCCGTGAGCGTGATCTCCCCGGTCATCCCGACGTCGTCGTCGACCGCCACGCCGCGGACGAGCGACGTGATCGCAGTCGCCATTGTCACGCCCGCCGAGGGGCCGTCCTTCGGCACGGCTCCCGCCGGAACATGGATGTGGACATCGTTCTCGGCGAACCACTCCGGCTCGGCGCCGATCTGTTCGGCGTGGGAACGCACCCAGGAGAGCGCCGCCTGAGCGGACTCCTGCATCACCTCGCCCAGCTGGCCGGTGATCTTCAGCCGCCCCTTGCCGGGGTACGCGGTCGCCTCGATGAAGAGAACGTCGCCGCCGACGGTCGTGTACGCGAGGCCTGTGGCGACGCCGGGGTCGGCGGTTCGCTTGCGCGCGTCCGCCGAGAACTTGCGCGGCCCGAGCCATTCCCGAACGAGCTCCTCGTCGACCTTGATCTTCTCCTTGTGGCCGTTCGCGACCTGGGTCGCGACCTTGCGGCAGGTGGTCGCGATCTGCCGGTCGAGGTTGCGGACGCCCGCCTCGCGCGTGTACTCGGTGATCACGAGCCGCAGCGTCTTGTCCGGGAGCGCGATCTGGCTCTTCTTCAGGCCGTGCGCCTCGATCTGCTTCGGTACCAGGTAGCGCTTGGCGATCCCGAGCTTCTCGTCGTGCGTGTAGCCGGAGAGCTGGATCACGTCCATTCGGTCGAGCAGTGGGCCCGGGATCGTGTCGAGGGTGTTCGCGGTGCAGATGAACAGCACCTTCGAGAGGTCGTAGGGAAGGTCGAGGTAGTGGTCGCGGAAGCTCGAGTGCTGCTCCGGGTCGAGCACCTCGAGCATCGCCGAGGAAGGGTCGCCGCGGTAGTCGGAACCCATCTTGTCGATCTCGTCGATCAGGAAGACGGGGTTCGACGACTCCGCGTCGCGGATCGCGCGGACGATCGTGCCGGGCATGGCGCCGATGTAGGTGCGCCGGTGACCGCGGATCTCCGACTCGTCGCGGACGCCTCCGACCGAGATGCGCGCGAATGTCCGGCCGAGCGCGCGCGCGATCGATTGGCCGAGCGAGGTCTTGCCGACTCCGGGCGGACCGACGAAGCAGAGGATCGGGCCGGAGAGATCGTTCTTCAGCTTCGAGACGGCGAGGTACTCGACGATTCGCTCCTTCACCTTCTCGAGGCCGAAGTGATCCTCGTCGAGGATCCGGCGCGCGTGCCCGAGGTCGAGGTCGTCCTCTGTCACCTTGCCCCACGGCAGGCAGAGGATCCAGTCGAGGTACGTGCGAATGACGCCGTACTCGGCGGCTGCCGGGGGCAGCCTCTCGAGACGTGAGAGCTCGCGCGCTGCCGCCCTTTGCGCGTGCTCGGGTAGAGCCTTCGCCTCGATCTGCTCGCGCAGCTCGTTGATCTCCGCCTGCTGATCGTCGCCTTCGCCGAGCTCCTCCTGGATCGCCTTCAGCTGCTGCCGGAGGAAGAACTCGCGCTGGCCCTTGTCGATCTCGCTCGCGACCTGCGACTGGATCTTCGAGCCGAGCTCCGACATCTCGACCTCGCGGCTGAGGATCAGCGAGACCTTGCGCAGGCGCTCCTCGACGTCGACCGTCTCGAGCAGTTCCTGGCGCTCGGCGGTCTTCAAGCGCAGCGTCGACGCAACCAGGTGGCAGAGCGCGCTCGGATCGTCGACGTTCGTCGCCGCGAGCTGGAGCTCCTCCGGGAGGTACGGTGTCATGCCGATGATCTGCGCGAACTGCTGCTGGACGTTTCGCGTCAGCGCCTCGACCTCGGGGGAGTCGGGTACGACATCCGGTAGGTCCTCGAGCTCCGCGATCAGGTATGGCTCGTCCTGCGCCGGCTCGACGAGGCGAACGCGCTGCAGGCCCTGCACGAGGATTCGCAGCGTCCCGTCGGGCACCTTGATCATCTTGTGGACGACTCCGACGGTGCCGACCTTGTAGATGTCGTCCCAGCCCGGCGGATCGGCGGCGGGATTCTTGACCGGGAACAGCGCGAGCATCCGTTCCCCCGAGACGACATCGTCGATCAGCTTCACGGACCGGTCCTGCCCGACCGCGAGCGGGGTCATCGACTCGGGGAAGACGACGGTCTCCTTCAGCGGCAGGACCGGCAGCCGCAGGCGCTCGGGAACAGCCTCCGTCATAGCTGCCTGTGCACGACGATCGCCACCTGCCGCGTTCGCCGCGCTCGCTTGGCGACGGGCAGCGTGATCCGCAGCAGCCCGTGCTCGTAGGAGGCGCTCGAGGCTGCGGTGTCGACATCGTGCCCGAGTGGGATCTGACGCTCGAATCTCCCGTACTCGATCTCGGCCTGCTGATAGACCTGACCGGCGACGCGCGGCCGCTGTCGCTGACCGGAGATCATCAGGGCGCTCTCCTCGACCGACAGCTCGATCGAGTCGGGATCGACGCCGGCGAGCTCGACCACGATGACGAGCTGCGGCGGCTCCTCGGTGAAGAAGCAGTCGACGGCAGGGCGGAAGCCGCTGCGAAGCCTGGAGAAGCGGGGCACCTGCCAGAGGTCGGCGAAGAGCTCTTCGATCTCCCCCTGCAGGCGGTCGATGTCGCGCCGCGCCACGGGATGGAGCCTACCCCGCGCGGTACGATCGCACGCATGACTCTCGTGCGCCGGATCCTGAAGCTCGTCGGCGCGGTCTTCGCGTTCACGCTGTACGTCTGGTTCGCGGCGGTGCGACACGCCCCCGCGGTCAAGCGCCGCAAGGCTCGCAAGCGAGCCTCACCCGTTCGTTAACAGGATCCTTATGTGTCGAAAGATATGGCCTCGGGAATCCTGTTCTCTATGCGCTTGCTGATCGCCGCTCTCTTCGCGTGCGCCCTGATCGGGGTCGCTGCCCCCGCGGCGGACGCGGCGGGCGGCGTGCGGTACGGCATCCAGGACGATGCCTGGCTGATGCACGGCGCCGGGACCCTCGACGACCGCCTCGACCGGCTCGAGCGGCTCGGTGTCGACATCGTTCGCTTCAACCTCCACTGGGACGCGATCGAGGCGCAGCGGGGAACGCGCAATTGGGAGCAGAGCGACCTCGTCCTCAACGGCCTCCGCGCCCGCCGCATCCCGGCGGTCGTCGGCATCGTCGGCTCGCCACGTTGGGCGAACGGAGGCCGAACGCCGAACTTCGCGCCGGGCGCGGCGTCGTTCGCCGGCTTCGCGCGCGCTGCGGCTACGCGCTACCGCTTCGTCACGCAGTGGCTGATGTGGAACGAGCCGAACCAGGCGCGCTGGTTGCGCCCGACGAGCCCGTCGGTCTACGTGCGCCAGATTCTGAATCCCGGTTACGCGGCGATCAAGGCGGCCAACCCGCGCGCCAAGGTGGCGGGCGGCGTCACCGCGCCTCGCGGCTCGACCGGCGGCATCTCACCCGTCGACTGGATCCGCGGAATGCGCAGCGCCGGCGCGCGGCTCGACGCGTACGCCCATCACCCCTATCCGTCGAACCCCCACGAGACTCCGTTCGCCGGCGGCTGCAGCCACTGCACGACGATCACGATGGCGACGCTCGAGCGGTTGCTGGCCGAAGTCGGACGGGCGTTCGGGCCGAAGCGAATCTGGCTGACGGAGTACGGCTACCAGACGGGGTCGTTCGGGGTCACCCAGCAGCGCCAAGCGGAGTTGATCGGCCAGGCCGGTCTCCGTGTGTTCAAGGCGCCCCGGGTCGACATGTTGATCCACTACCTCGTCAAGGACGAGCCGCAGGCGGAGCGGTTCCAGAGCGGCCTCTTCAGTCCCACCGGTCGCCCTAAGCTGGCCGCGCTCGCCTTCCCGCTCCCGATCGCCCAGGCGGGCCGGAGCGGCGGCAAGCTCGTCCTCTGGGGCCAGGTGCGACCGCGCTCAGGCATCCAGACCTACCGGATTCAGGTGCGGACGAGCGGCAGCGGCTGGCGCTTCAGCGGCGGGTTCCGGAAGACAACCGCCCGCGGGTTCTTCAGCACCGCGGTGACGGCGCCGAAGGGCGCGGCGGTGCGGATCTTCTCACCGCAGGATCGCCGGTTCAGCGCGTCGCTGCTCGCGCGCTAGTTCAGCGCCGCGTAGAGCACGATCGCGACGAGGATCGCGACCACGATCCAGGCGAGGCGCATCACCTTGAAGGCGCGGCGCTCGCCGCGGCCGGGCCCGGGCTCCGGGGTGTAGGGATCGAGCGGCGGGGACGGCTGCGCCGGCCCGTCGCCTTCGCCCTCGAGCACCTGCGGGTCGTGCTGGACTTCGCGTTCGGTCATTTCTGGCTTATGCGCTCGCAGCTACGTTCCCAACCATGCGCGCGCCTCCCAGTCTCTACGGCGGCTTCTGGCCGCGGCTCACGTTCCTCATCTTCGGCCTCTTCCTCTGCGCCGTCGGGATCGTTCTCTTCTTCGAGTCGGAGCTCGGCCTGCCTCCATGGGACGTGCTTCATCAGGGCGTCGCCGAGCAGCTCGAGATCTCGTTCGGGATCGCGAACCTCGTCGTCTCGGTGCTCGTGCTGGCGCTCGCCTGGCGGCTGCAGGCACACATCGGCCTCGGCACGCTCCTGAACGCGCTTCTCATCGGCACCTTCGTGATCGCCCTGACCTCCCTGGCCGCAGTCAACGGGCTCTCCGACGAGAGCCTCGCCCTGCGGATCGGTCTCCTGCCGCTCGCGCTCGCCTGCTTCGGCGCCGGCTCCGCCTTCTACATCTGCGCGTCGATGGGCGCGGGTCCGCGTGACTCGCTGATGCTCGTCACCTCCCGCCGGCTCGGCGTCCGGATCGGCGTCGCGCGGACGGGCATCGAGATCGCTGCCCTCGTCGCGGGCTTCGCCCTGGGTGGCACCGCCGGCGTCGGCACGCTCGTCTTCGCGCTCGGGATCGGTCCGGCCGTCGAAGCATCCTTCTGGCTCCTCGCCCGGACGCCCCTGGCGGCTTCTGAAGGGACGCCCCTGGCGGCTCCTTCAGGGGTCTTTGCGCGATCGGCGTCCGCTTCTGCGGATGCTGATCTTGCGCCAAAGAACTAGCATCGGCGACGGCATGAGGATGAAGGGTTTGATTGCGGCGGGCGGGGAGGCGACGCGGCTCGGGGAGCTGACCCGCGTCGTCAACAAGCACCTGCTGCCAGTGGGCGGCTGGCCGATGATCTACTACCCGCTCCAGCTGCTCCAGCTCGCAGGCGTGCGGGAAGTGATGATCGTCACCGGCCAGGGTCACGCGGGCCAGCTGATCGACCTGCTTGGCAACGGCGGGATGAACGAGCGGGGGACGACCGAACCGCTCTTCGAGCTCGACCTGACCTACAAGGTGCAGGTCGAGGCGGGCGGGATCGCGCAGGTGGTCGGCATGGCCGAGAGCTTCGCCGGCAGCGACGATCTGATCGTCTGTCTCGGCGACAACATCTTCGAGTACGCGGAGGCGGACGCGATCCGTGCGTTCGTCGAGAGCGACGACGGCGCCGCCGTCTTCGTCAAGGACGTCCCCGATCCGGAGCGCTTCGGCGTCGTCGTCTACGGCGACGACGGACGCGTCATCGACGTCGTCGAGAAGGCCGGGGTCGTCGACATGCGCTACGACTCGCCGCCCTCGAACGACGCAGTCGTCGGCCTCTACTGCTACTCGCCCGACGTCTTCGAGGTCATCCGCGGGCTCGCACCCTCGTCTCGCGGTGAGCTCGAGATCACCGACGTCAACCGGCACTACGCCGAGCGCGGCTCGCTCGCCCATCACCGGGTGACGGGGTGGTGGGAGGACGCGGGCACGCAGGAGTCGCTCCCCGAGATCGGCGCTCTGATCGCCGGCACCGGGGTCAACAAGCTCGCATGATCGCCGGTTGTCGATGATCGAGGGCCTGCTTCGGATCCCGCTCGAGCGCTTCGCGGACGAGCGTGGCTGGTTCATGGAGTTGCGGCGCGAGACGACCTTGCCGAAACCGACCCGGCAGACGAATCTCTCCGCTTCGCGGCAGGGCGTGATCCGAGGGCTCCACTACCACGAGCGCGGCCAGGACGATCTCTTCGTCTGCATGCAGGGCATGGCTCGCGTCGTCGTGCTCGACCGTGAAACGGGCGAGACCTTCACCGAGGACATCGGCGATTCGAATCCGGTCGCGATCTACGTTCCCGGTCGCCATGCGCACGGGTTCGAGGCTCTGACCGATCTTCTCTTTTGCTACCACGTCACCGAGGAGTACGACCCTGCCGACCCGGACGAGCACGGGCTGTGCTGGGCCGACCCGCGCGTGAAGCACCTTTGGAGCACCGAGACGCCGATCCTGTCTCCGCGGGATCTTGAAGCGTGCGGCTGATTACCGGAGCCGGCGGGCAGCTCGGCCGGGCGCTCGTCCAGGAGTTCAGCAAGGACGGGTTCGGAGACGTGGAGGTCGTGGCGCTCACCCACGCCGAGTGGGACGTGTCGATGCCGCCGCCGCCCGCTCTCGCGCCCGACCTCGTCCTCCACGCCGCAGCCTGGACCGATGTCGACGGGGCCGAGGACGATCCGCAGGAGGCGGCCGCGGTGAACGTCGGCGGCGCCGCCAACGCAGCCTCGTTCGGCGTGCCGCTCGTCTACTACTCGACCGACTACGTCTTCGACGGCCAGAAGCGGACGCCGTACGTCGAGTCGGACGGGCCGAGTCCGCAGTCCGTCTACGGCCGTTCGAAGCTGCACGGTGAGGCCGCGGCCGGTGCGCAGGCGTGGATCGTCCGCTCCGCGTGGCTCTTCGGGCCAACCGGCCACAACTTCCTCCGCACGATGCTGCGAATCGGCGCCGAGCGAGATGAGGTCGCGGTCGTCGACGACCAGCGCGGCTCGCCCACCTACGTCGGTCATCTCGCCCTGGCGACGCGGCAGGTGCTGCACCTTCCGTACGGCGTCTACCACGTGGCGGCTGGCGGCGAGGCGACCTGGGCGGACTTCGCCGAGGCGATCTTCGAGGAGGCCGGGCTCGCGACGCGGGTGCGCCGGATCGCGACCGACGAGCTCGACCCGCCCAGGAAGGCGTCACGACCGGCCTACTCGGTCCTCCGCAGCGAGAAGGGGGCGCCGGAGCTGCCGCACTGGCGCGACGGCCTGCGGGAATGCCTGGCCGCGATCTAGGTGGCCAGCTATTCGTTCCTCACGACCTGGATCGTCGGCGCGCCGCGCGCCGATGTCTGGCAGGCGATCTACGAGCTCGAGCGCTGGCCGGAGTGGTGGCCGGGCGTTCGCAGCGTGGAGAAGCTCGAGGACGGCGACGGTGACGGGATCGGCGCGCTCTACCGGCACGAGTGGCGAAGCGTCATTCCGTATCCGGTTCGCTTCGAGACGCGGATCACGAGGATCGAGAAGCCGCTTGTGATCGAGGCCGACGCGCATGGCGAGCTCGCCGGCACGGGACGCTGGCGTTTCTTCGACGGCCGCGAGACGACTGTCACCTACGAGTGGAACGTGCGCACGACGAGGCCGTGGATGAACCTCGTCGCACCGGTCGCCGGCCCGATCTTCCACTGGAACCACAATGTCGTCATGCACCAGGGCGGTGAGGGACTTGCACGCCTGCTCAACACGACGCTGCTAGCCGTCACGTAGCCTGTTGGCCGTGCGCGTGCTCGTCACCGGCGGCGCCGGCTTCATCGGCTCCCACTTCGCCAAGCGGCTCCTCGCGGCGGGCGACGACGTTCGCGTGCTGGACAAGCTGACGTACTCCGGCAACCCGGCGAATCTCGAGGGAACGGAGATCGAGCTGGTGGTGGGCGATATCTGTGACGCGCAGGGTGTCGCGGGCGCCGCCGCAGGCTGTGACGCGATCGTCAACTTCGCCGCGGAGACGCACGTCGACCGCTCGATCCTCGGCGCGACCGACTTCGGCCGGACCGAGTTCTTCGGCACCCAGGTGCTCTTGGAAGAAGTGCGGCGAAGCGGCGCCCGCTTCGTCCAGGTGTCCACGGACGAGGTCTACGGCGACCTCGCGGACGGCGGCTCTGCGGTCGAGACCGACCCGATCAAGCCGTCGAGCCCCTACAGCGTCGCCAAGGCCGCGGGCGACCTCCATATCCCCGCCTACGCGCGCACCTTTGGCGTCAACGCGTCGATCACGCGCGGCTCGAACACGTACGGGCCGAACCAGTATCCCGAGAAGCTGATCCCGCTGATGACGACGAACGCGATCGAGGGCGAGCCGCTGCCGGTGTACGGCGACGGACGGCAGATTCGCGACTGGCTCTGGGTCGAGGACCACTGCGCCGGCATCGAGCTCGTCCTGCGCGAGGGCGAGCCGGGCGAGGTCTACAACGTCGGCGGCGACGACGAGCGCGAGAACGTCGAGATCGTCGGTCACATTCTCCGGCTCACCGCGGCGAGCGAGTCGTTGATCCGCCACGTCGAGGATCGCGCCGGCCATGATCGCCGCTACTCGCTCGACACGAGCAAGCTGCGGGCGCTCGGCTGGAAGCCGCGGAAGCCGTTCGAGGAGGGAATCTCGGAGACGGTCGCGTGGTATCTCGCGCACCGCATCTGGTGGGAGCCGATCAAGTCGGGCGAGTACCGGGACTACTACGAGAAGCAGTACAAGGCTCGGTTGGCCGCAGCCTCCTCCTAGTCGTCCCCGCTACAGCTCTTCTCGGCGTCACGGCGCAGTCGTGTGATCTCCTTCCGCTCACCCTGCACTTGCGCCGAGCGGTCGAGGAGGTCGATGACGCCGTCGCAGCGGCCGAGCGCCAACCGCGTGAACGCCAGGTTGTAGCTCGCGTAGGCCTCGGTGAGCTGTCCGCTGCCGGCGAGGCCCGCGACCGCCTGCTCGAGCTGCGGCAGCGCCTCGTTGTAGCGTCCGGCTCGCATCAGCTCGAAGCCGCGATCGTTCAGCTGGGAGGGGCTGCCGCCGCTCGGAGGGTCGGGTTCCGGCTCGGGCTCCGGTTCGGGTTCCGGCTCGGGCTCCGGCTCGGGCTCCGGCTCGGGCTCGGCGGCCTGGGTGGTCACCGTCTCGACGATCGTCGTGCCCTCGAGCGTGACCGTCTGCTCGATCGTCTCCTGCGGTGTCGTTCCTGCGGTCTGCTCGTCGCCGTCTCCACCCACGAGGAGCGCCGCCGCCACTCCGCCGGCCAGCAGGAGGGCGCCGAGCAGGACGAGGACGAGTGGGACGCTGCGCCTGCCGCTCGACGCGACCACGGGCGGCAGCGCGCCGACGGCCGTCGTCCCGGCGGCGCGGTCGAGTGCTTCGCGGAGCGCGTGGACGAAGTCCGTCGACGAGTCGTAGCGATGCGCCGGGTCCTTGGCGAGGCCGCGTGCGAGAACGTCGTCGACCTCGGGCGGCAACTCGACGTTCGAACCAGATGCGGGTGGGATCGGCGCACTCACGTGGGCCATCGCCTCGGCGGTCGAGTTCTCGCGCTCGAACGGCCGCTTGCCCGTGACGAGCTCGAATGCGACCACCGCGAGGGCGTACCGGTCGCTCGCGGGGGTCGCGCGCTCTCCGCGCGCTTGCTCGGGAGCGAGGTAGCCGGCGGTGCCGATGACGGTGCCGACTTCCGTGTAGGAGCCGAGGTCGGCGGAGCTCGCGACGCCGAAGTCGGCGACCTTGATCCGGTCGCCCTCGTCGAGCAGTAGGTTGGCCGGCTTGACGTCGCGGTGGACGATTCCGTGCGCGTGCGCCGCGTCGAGCGCGGCTGCGGCCTGCGCGAGCCAGTCGAGGGACAGTCCGAGCGGCTGGGCGCCGTCGCGCGCCAGACGATCGGCGAGGGAGCCGTTCGGCAGGTACTCCATAACGATGTAGGGCCGGTCGCCGTGGACGCCGACGTCGAAGATGGTCACGGTGTGAGGAGCGTTCGAAAGCCGTGCGACGGCGAGCGCCTCGCGGGTGAACCGGCCGCGGATCGACTCATTGTCGGCGAACCGGTCCGAGAGGAGCTTGACCGCGACGGTACGCGACAAATCGGCGTCCTCGGCGCGGTAGACCTCGCCCATACCGCCACGGGCGATCCGCTCCGGGTTCCGGTAGCGGTCGGGAAGGATGGACTCGCTCACGTGAACGTGGTCCCCCGGTCGCCATCGCTGGAAACGCGTCGCATGAGTTGAAGGTTCGGTAAAGAAGCCGGAGAAGGGACAGATCTTGCGCTAGCCTCGACAGCTGGGGGGATACACGCATGCGGCGAATGCTCTTCGCTCTCACCGGTTTCGTGCTCGCGCTCGCGGCCTCCGCGCCCGCCGGCGTCCGCGCGCCCGCGCCCGTCGCGCCCACTGCCGTCACGGCGACCACGTTTCTCGTCAGCGGCCGCGGCTGGGGCCACGGCGTCGGCATGAGCCAGTTCGGCGCGC